>JBAQPI010000294.1:0-2627 GCA_049305635.1 Rhodoglobus sp.
CTGTGGTACTCCTCCGGCACCGATGTCCCCTACGTGGGAGCGGGCATCGGGGCACCTCAGCTCCTGCTGGAGACCGTGGGGCTGGAGAACATCGCCGGCGAGATCGCGCAGACCTGGTCGCCGTTCAGCTGGGAGGCGATCGTCGACGCGAATCCCGACGTGATCGTGCTCATCGACGCGGCATGGAACACCGCGGCCGGCAAGATCGCCATCCTCGAGGCCAACCCGGCCACCGCCCAGCTGGAGGCGGTGCGCGAGGGGCGGTACCTGGTGCTGCCGTTCGCCGCGAGCGAGGCCGGGGTGCGCAGCGTCGATGCCGCGGTCTCGCTGCACGAACAGCTGCGGGAGATCGAGCTTGACCGGTAACCGCACGACCATCGCGGGGATCGTGCTCGCGATCGGGCTCATCGTCAGCGTGACGTTCGCCGTCACCTTCGGGCCCGCCGAGATCCGCGTCGACGAGGTGTGGGCTTCGATCCTCAGTCACCTGGGCCTCGGCGACAGCCCGCTGCCGGTCCTGCGCGACGGGATCGTGTGGGAGCTGCGGCTGCCCCGCGTGCTCACGGCGGCCGCGGTCGGGGCCGGGCTCGCGATCTCGGGTGCGGTCATGCAGGCGATCACGCGCAATCCGCTCGCAGACCCGTACCTGCTCGGACTGTCGTCCGGGGCCTCGCTCGGGGCCGTCGCGGTGCTCCTGCTCGGCGCCGCGGTGGTGCTGCCGTTCGCCGCCTTCGTCGGCGCCATGGCCGCGCTCGTCACGACCATGCTGCTCGCGAGCTCGCTCGGCACGATCACGCCGACCCGCACGGTGCTCGCCGGCCTCGCGGTCTCCTCGCTCGCCTCGGCGATCACCTCGCTCGTGATCTTCTGGACGGTGACCGGGGACTCCTACCGCGAGATCCTCGGTTGGCTGCTCGGTTCGCTCGCGGGGGCGCGCTGGAGCGCCGTCGCGATCGCGTTCGCCGCGATCCTGATCGCGGGCAACCCGATCGCGATCGGCGGGCGCGTGCTCGACGCCTTCGCGTTCGGCGACACGACGGCGGCCTCGCTCGGGGTCGACGTCGCCGCGACGCGCTGGGTGCTGCTGACGGCATCCGCCCTGCCGACCGGGGCGATGGTCTCGGTGAGCGGCTCGATCGGCTTCGTGGGCCTCGTGCTGCCGCACGCCGTGCGACTGGTCGTAGGTCCCGGGCATCGCGCGCTGCTGCCGCTGTCCGCGCTCACCGGGGCGATCTTCCTGATCTGGGCGGACACCGCGGCCCGCACGCTGTTCGACCCGCGCGAGCTGCCGGTCGGCATCGTGACCGCGATCGTGGGGGCGCCGGTGTTCGCGCTCCTGCTCGCCCGCCGCCGGGGTGCGACGTGAGTCTCGAGGCGTCGCGGGTCTCCGTCTCGGCCGACGGCACGCTGATCATCGACGCAGTCGACTGCACCGTGCCGTCCGGCTCGCTCACGGCCCTCGTCGGTCCGAACGGGGCGGGCAAGTCCACCCTGCTGCGCGCCCTCGCCGCCGTGCACAAGCCCGACGCGGGCACCGTCGCCTTCGACGGCACCGACCTGCTCGCCGCCCCCCGCCGCGAACGGGCCCGCACCCTCGCCTTCGTCGAGCAGGACATCGCCACCGACACCGCGATGACCGTCGCGGATGTCGTCGCGCTCGGCCGGATGCCGCACCAATCGCTCTTCGGCGACGACCCCCTCGACGCCGCCGCCATCGTCGCCGGGTCGCTCGCGAGCGTGGACATGGGCGCCTTCGCCGCACGGGAGTTCGGCAGCCTCTCCGGCGGAGAGCGTCAGCGGGTCATGCTCGCCCGTGCGCTCGCGCAGCAGCCCCGCCTGCTGCTGCTCGACGAGCCGACGAACCACCTCGACATCCACGCCCAGCTCGCGGTGCTCGGCCTGCTCGGCCGACTCGCCGCGGACGGTATCACCGTCGTCGCGGCGCTCCACGACCTGTCGCTGGCCGCGACCTACGCCGACCACGTGATCGTGCTGCGCGAGGGGCGGGTGGTCGCCGCCGGGCCGACGGCCGCGACCTTGCGTCCCCCGCTCATCCGCGAGGTCTACCGGGTGGAGGCGACGGTGCTCGAGAACCCGGTCACGAGGCGACCGGTGATCGCGCTGAGCCCACTCGAGTGACGATCGCGCTCAGAAGAACACGGATCGCGCGACCGCTGTGACCTCGATGCGCAGCCCCTCGGGCACGAGCAGGGTGACCACCGGCGGATGCCAGGTCGCGGAGAGCTCCACGGTCGCGCTGCGGCCGTCCACCGTCTCGGCGCGGTCGACGGCGAGGGCGGCGAAGTCGGCGGGGTGCGCGGCGACGTAGGCGGTGACGGCGGCCGCGACATCCCCCGACTCGAGGGTCGGGCGGAATCCCGCGGCGGTGGCGCGCACGTCGGCGAGCTCGAACGCCTCCGCCCCCACGAGCGCGGCGCCGTCGGCGAGGGTGAAGAGGCGCTTGCGCTCGAGGTAGAGCGAGGTCGCCGAGACCACGAGGAAGACGAGCACGAGGCTGAGGAAGCCGAAGAAGATCGTCAGGGGCAGGGTCGAGCCCTCCTCGTCGCGGAGCCTCATCCGCTGCCCCAGAATCGCGAGACCTGCTGCGTGGCCTCGGCGTGCAGCGG
>JBAQPI010000295.1:0-2822 GCA_049305635.1 Rhodoglobus sp.
CTGCTGCCCTGGATGTGGTTCAACGGGGCGGTATCGGATGCCACGCGCGCCTACCTGCGCGAGGCCAAGCTCATCCGCTCCACCAAGATCCCCCGCACGATCTGGGTCGCGCGCCTCGTGCTCTCGAAGGGGATCGAGTTCATCGCGGCCATCCCGGTGCTCGCGATCTTCGCGATCGCCACCGGTGCCGTGCTGCATTGGCAGGCGGTGACCTTCGTGCTCGGCATCCTCCTGCAGGCGGTTCTGACGATGGGCGTCGGCTTGATCGTGGCGCCCCTCGTGGTGTTCTTCCGCGACCTCGAACGCGCCACCAAGCTCGCGCTGCGCTTCCTGTTCTACGCGAGCCCGATCGTCTACGGGCTGCCCGACCTGTCCAAGCTCGGTCTGGAGTTCTGGGCGGCGTTCAATCCGCTCAGCGGCATCTTCTCGCTCTATCGCTCCGCCTTCTTCCCCGATCAGCTCGACTGGTTCGCGGTGGGGATCGGCGCGCTCATGAGCGTCGCGATCCTCGTGCTCGGCATCCTCGTCTTCCACCGCACCGAGCGTGCCGTGCTGAAGGAGATCTGATGGCGGTCGTGATCAGCGTCTCGGGCGTCGGCATCCGGTTCCGTCGCAATCGCCGCGGACGCCGCAACTTCAAGGACCTGTTCTCCTCGCGCACGCGGCGCTCCCGCCCCGGCGAATTCTGGGCGCTGCGCGGGGTGGGCTTCGACGTGCAGGCGGGCGAGGCGATCGGCGTGGTCGGCCGCAACGGCCAGGGCAAGTCGACGCTGCTCAAGCTCGTCGCCGAGGTGATCCTGCCCGACGAGGGGCAGGTGGAGGTGCACGGCGGCGTCGCGCCGCTCATCGAGATCACCGGCGGCTTCGTCGACGACCTCAGCGTGCGCGACAATGTGTACCTGACCGCCGGCCTGCACGGCATGACCAAGGCCGAGATCGCGTCGCGCTACGAGGAGATCATCGACTTCGCCGAGATCGGCGACTTCGTCGACACGCCGTACAAGCATCTGTCGAGCGGCATGAAGGTGCGCATCGCCTTCGCGGTGATCTCCCGGCTCGAGGAGCCCATCATCCTCGTCGACGAGGTGCTCGCCGTCGGTGACAAGGTGTTCCGGGAGAAATGCTATCGCCGCATCGAGGAGCTGCTCGCGGGCGGGCGCACCCTCTTCTTCGTCTCGCACAACGAGAAGGATCTGCGCCGGTTCTGCACCCGCGGCCTCTACCTCGACAAGGGTGCGCTCGTGCTCGACGGCCCGATCGGGGACGTGCTCGAACGGTACAACGCGGACTACGCCAGCTAGCGTTGAGTCCATGGCCAAGAAGCAGGGCGTGCAACTGTCCGACCCGATGGTCGTGCGCGGCATCGATCGCGTGCTCACGGTGCAGCGCCCGGTCGTG
Source organism: Rhodoglobus sp. (assembly GCA_049305635.1). Lineage (GTDB taxonomy): Bacteria > Actinomycetota > Actinomycetes > Actinomycetales > Microbacteriaceae > Rhodoglobus. The sequence goes on from JBAQPI010000295.1 coordinate 1,399, forward strand.
CTGGCGCATATCCGCAGCGTCCGGCGCAGTCGGCCGGATGCCACGCCGGAACAGCTCATTCGCATCCTCGAGCGGCGCTACCTGGCCGCAGTCACCACCGGCGGCGCGCTCGTGGGCGCGACTTCGGTCGTGCCGGCGATCGGCACGGGAACCGCGCTGGTGCTCTCCAGCGTCGAGACCGCGGGCTTCCTCGAGGCCAGCGCCCTGTTCGCGCAGTCGGTCACCGAAGTTCACGGCATCGTCGTCGACGACCCGGACCGGGCCAGGGCGCTCGTGATGACGATGGTGCTCGGCACCGCAGGCAGCGACCTCGTCAAGCAGCTCGCCGGCCAGGTGACCGGCAGCGGCACGGGCAAGAGCGCGTTCTGGGGCGAGATGATCACCAAGAGCCTGCCGCGCACCGTGATGGGGCCGGTCGCCGACCGCATCAAGCGGACCTTCCTCAAGAGGTACGCGGTCGCGCAGGGCACCAACGTGGTCGGCCGGCTCATCCCCTTCGGCATCGGCGCCGTGATCGGCGGCGGGGGCAACCACCTGCTCGGGCGCCAGATCATCACGACCTCGCGCGAGGGCTTCGGGCCCGCACCGGCGACGTTCCCGAGCTGGCTCCAGGACTTCCAGCGAACGCCGCGCGAGCCCCGCCCGCCGCGGACACCGCGGGCACCGCGCGAGCCTTCCGAGCGGCGGGAGCTGCGCATCCCGATGCCCTCGCTGCCCAGGCGTAGGCCGAAGGCGTCCGAGGCGATCGTGCCGATCGATCCCTCGACGGACTGAGCCGCTAGGGCGAGAGGTGCAGGCGTAGCGCGTCATCCACTTCGCGCATGCGGTCATCGGAAACGTGGCCGAGGATGGCCAGGACACGCTCGGTATCGAGCGATAGCACCTGCTCCGCCTGCGCCTTCGAGTTGCGGTCGAGCCCGGTGCTCGTCGTCGGCAGCAGCGCTTGGAACGGATACACTCGTCGCACGTTCGAGCTGAGCGGCACGACCGTGATTACGCCACGACCCCGTCGATGAGCGGAGTCGTTGGCGGCATTGCTCGACACGATGATCGCAGATCGGGTGATGGCTGCCGCACTCGATCGTCATCCTCTGCCAGATCACCTCAAAGCAGTACGCCAGCGAGTCGATCCCCCTCCTCGCGGAGGACTTCGAGTCAGGCGGCCTGCCCAGGGCGAGCTTCGTGCGGCCGCTGAAGGTCTTCACCGGCAGCGCAGACCTACTCGAGCGCACAGCAGGGCGAGTCACACCATCGACACTCACAGCAATCAGACAGCGGCTGAGCCACCGATTGGCTGACTAGCCTTCCGGCCACACCACCTCGACCTCCGTGATGTGCGGGCCGAAGTGCTTGCGATTGTTCGTGTGGAAGCGCTCGGCACCCCAGACGACGGCCGTGGCGAGATGGATGGCGTCCGCGGCCTG
>JBAQPI010000296.1:0-8194 GCA_049305635.1 Rhodoglobus sp.
GTGTTTGGGTGCTCCACCCGCCAAAACTGCACACTCGGCGCGCCGCAGGCCCGGGGTCCGGGGTCCGGGGTCCGGGGTCCGGGGTCCGGGGGCGGCGCTACCCCACGTTCACCGTGATGGTGTGCCAGCCCTCCGAGCCGTTCGGGGCGGGCGGCACGCGGTTGCCCGACTGGGTTTCGCCCGCGATGTCGGTCGCGCGCACGGCCACGACGTGGGCGCCGGGCGCGGCATCCCACTCGTAGACCCACTGCACCCAGGTGTCGCTCGAGATCGCCTCGGCGAGCCGCGCCGGCTGCCACGGGCCGTCATCGACCCTGACCTCCATCCCGCGGATGCCGCGGTGCTGCGCCCACGCGACCCCGGCCACCGCGACCTTCCCCGCAGGCACCGAGTCGCCCGAGCGCGGCACGTCGATGCGCGAGGACGTCTTGACCGTGCCGAGGGCGTCCCAGCCGCGAGGTGTCCAGTAGCCCTGGTCCTTCGCGAAGGTCGTGACCTTGAGCTCGACGACCCACTTGGTGGCCGAGACGTAGCCGTAGAGCCCGGGCACCACCATCCGCACCGGGAAGCCATGCTCGATCGGCAGGGCCTCGCCGTTCATGCCGACCGCGAGCAGGCTGTCGCGGTCTGCCTCGAGCAGCACCTCGAGGGGCGTGCCCGCCGTGAAGCCGTCGATGCTGCGCGAGAGCACCATGTCCGCGCCGGGCAGCGGGCGAGCCTGTTCGAGCAGCTCGCGGATCGGCCAGCCGAGCCACGTCGCAGTGCCGACGAGCCCGCCGCCGACCTCGTTCGAGACGCACATCAGGGTGACGGTGGACTCGGTGAGCGGCTTGGCGAGCAGCTCCTCGTAGCCGATCTCGACCTCGCGCTCGACCATGCCGGTGACGCGCAGGCGCCAGCTGAGGGCATCCACGACCGGCACCTGCAGGGCGGTGTCGATGCGGTAGAACACGTCGTTGGCGGTGACCAGATCGGAGATGCCCGGGATGTCGAGCTCGGCCCCCGCAGGGATCGGCGCCGACACGGTGGCCGGCTTCGGCAACGCGATGGCCTGCCGCACGCTGTCCACCGCGGCGGTGCCCGCGTTGATCATCCGGCCGCCGATCGCGGCGGCGAGCCCGAGCGCGGCGGTGATCCCGCCGAAGCGCAGGAAGTCCCGCCGGTCGAACGCGCTCGGCGCCTCATCGACCGCCCAGGGCTCGAGGCGAGTGCGGGCGGCCCGCAGCACGATGACGCCGGCGACCGCGCCGACGACCGTCGGCAGCGCCCAGGAGGCATCGGCCCCCGCCCGGGTGACGGCGATCACGACCGTTACGGCCCCGACCGCGCCGAGCAGCAGCGAACCCCACGGCGGGCGGCGGAACTCCAGCACCCCGACGAGTGCGGCGAGCACGAGCACGAGCAGACCGAGACCGACGAACAGCGCGATCTTGTCTGCCGTGCCGAACAGGGCGATCGCGAGATCCTTGAACCAGGGCGGCACGATGTCGATCACGAAGGAGCCGACCGCGAACAGGGGACTCGCGCCTGGCGCGACGAAGACCGCCACGATCTCGGCGACGCCGAGCGTGGCGAGCGAGGCGATCACCCCGGTCGCGGCGGACCAGACCACCCTCGCGCGCCCGCTCATGGTTGCGATCCTAGTGCCGGCACCATGGGGGTGATTCGGAGCCGGCGGTGAACCGGATTGCGTGGCTCAGTCGCTCACGAGCCGCGCGCCGTGCACGGGCCCGGTCGCCCGCACGACGCCCAGCCGCGCCGCGCTCAGCGCGATCTGCAGCTCGAGCGCCGAATCCAGGTCGGCGGCGAGGAACGCGATCGTCGGGCCCGAACCCGAGACGAGCCCGGCGAGGGCGCCGTTCTCCTCGCCGAGTTCGAGCACGGCCGCGAGCGAGGGCTGCAGGTGCAGGGCCGGGGCCTGCAGGTCGTTGGAGAGGCTCTCGGCGAGCATCTGCGGGTCGCCGGCGCGCAGCGCCTGGAGCACGTTCGCGTCGACCGTCGGGGCGACCGGCGCGGGGAAGATGTCCTGGGCGTGCCGGTCGCGGTGCCGGTCGAGTTCGCTGTAGACCTCCGAGGTCGAGAGCCCGAAGCCGGCCAGGGCGAGCACCCACTGGAACTGCCCCTTGGCGAGCGCGGGGCTCAACTGGTCGCCACGGCCCGTGCCGATCGCGGTGCCGCCGGTGAGCGCGAAGGGCACGTCCGCCCCGAGCTCGGAGGCGAGGGCGAGCATGTCCTCGCGCGGGAGGGCGGTGCCCCAGAGCGCATCGCAGGCCAGGAGGGCGGCCGCGGCATCCGCCGATCCACCGCCCATGCCGCCCGCGACCGGCACGTGCTTCTCGATCGTCAGCCGCGCGCCGCCGCGGTAGCCGGTGCGACGCGCGAGCAGCCGAGCCGCTTTGATCGCGATGTTCGAGCCGTCGGTGGGCACGCCGGTGACATCCACCGAGCCGTTCACGGCGACCGAGAAGTCATCGGCGTGCCAGGCTCGCACATCCTCGTAGAGCGACACCGCCTGATACGCACTCGCGACGTCGTGGTAGCCGTCCTCGAGCAGTGAGCCGACCTTGAGGAAGACGTTGATCTTGCCGGGCGCCCGCGCGTGCACCGCGCTGGTGCCGGCCTCGGAGGTCATGCGTCCAACCTAGCCGAGCACGGTCGACCCCCTTTCCGCGCTCGCGCCGGCGAAAGCGCCTGAACGGCGAGGGCGAATCGACCAGCGGAGTACCCCGAATACCCCGTCGGTTGTACGACCGGGCTCGCCGCCTCCGGCACACTGGGGGCATGCTCACTTCCAGCCGCAAGACCGCCATCGCCTCAGCCGCGATCATGCTCGTCGCCGCATCCGTGCTCACTGGCTGCCAGTCCAGACTGGGCAACGCCATCGACGAGAACACCACCCACACACCCGTCGCCGAGGAGGGAGCCGGCGGCCCCGGCTCCCTCACGGTCAGCATCACGCAGCCCGTCGAGATCGCCGGCCACGTCGACACCACCGTGACGTGCACTGAGGGACGCGTGTACACCGCCCACGCCGAGGGCGCGACCGTCGAGGGCGCCACGATCGACTTCACCGTCACGGTGCGCGGCTTCGACGGCCCGGGCTCCTATGAGGGGGTCGTCAGCGCCTCCATCACCGACAGCACCGCGACCGAGACCCTGGTCAGCGCCGTGCCCGGCGTGCCCGTGACGGTCGGCGAGACCGGCGGATCGATCCAGCTGTCCGCATCCGGCTCCGCCGGGCGCACGGTCGCCGGGTCCTTCGACTGGGCCTGCTCCTAGACCCGTGAGTCCGTTGGGGTTTAGTGGTCGTAGGCGATGAGGGAGGCGGGGAAGCTCGACGTCCTTCAGCGCGGGTTTGCGGCCAGGCGAGCGGTCGTCCCGGGCGAAGCCGATCGCGGGCAGGATCCGGTCATCGAGGTGGACGTCGAGTGTGGTCAGGAGGGTGTTGAGGTCGGTTTTCACGCACAGGGCTTGACACCCTCCGCCTGCGATTGACAGCCTCCACGCCGCCCGAGCCAAGTGGACTCACTCAGCCGCGGACCTCGATCTCGTCGAGCATCGTCCACGCGCTGCCGCCGTCGATCGTCATGCGCACGTAGCGCGCCATGACCGCGGTGCTGAGCAGTCGATAGGACTTCACCTGGTTCGCGTCGGTCACCGGCGGGATCGTGATGGTACCCCGCGTGGTGAAGGTGATGCCATCCGTGGAGGTCGCGATCTCGACCGACGGCGGCAGGAACACGTAGTCGCCGCGCACCTGCAACCATCCGGTCTCGACGGAACCGATGGACCGGTTCGAGCCGAGGTCGACCGTGAACGAATAGCTGCCCGGCGCGTTGCGACCCTGCCACACCGCTCCGTAGACCACTCCGCCACGCGCGCCGTCGGTAAGCTCCGCGCCGCCCGTGTCGGGGTAGGACGCGTCAGCGGCCACGGTCGCCGTGTAGTTGCGGCCGGACGACCAGTTGTTGGAGTAGGCCGGCGCCGCGGGGGTCGTCGCCGATGCCACGGAGGACGCCGATGACAGGTTGCCAGCGGCATCGAACGCCTTCACGGTGTAGGAGTACGAGGTGGACCCGTCGAGCTGGCTGTCCACGAAGGAACCCGAGGCCCCGTGGGCGATCGCGACGAGCGAACCCCCGCGCAAGACCTGATAGCCGGCGATCCCGATGTTGTCCGACGGTGCAGTCCACGACAGCGTGATCGACTGGGAGTTCGTGGCGGTGGCCGCGAGCGAGGTCGGGGTGCCTGGTGCCGTGGCATCCATGCTGCCGGTGTCGATGTAGGCGAGGTAGGTCGCGTGGTAGTACGGCGAGACGACCACCTGGGGCGACTGGTAGTGGTCGTAGGCGAAGGCGAAGTAACCGTCGATGTAGGTCGTCATCGAGCTCGAGGTCGGTCCAGTCGTCGATGAGCGCGGGCTGGATGAAGGTGCCGCTGAATCGCGGCGTCGCCGTACATCCCGACGCCGATGCGGCGGTGGCGGGAACGACGATGAGGGCGGAGACGAGGGCGGCGAGCGCCACCACTCGCAGGATGCGGATGTTCATGGTGGATTCCTCCGGTCGAACTGGCAAGCATGAACGAGCGTGGCTCGCGGATCGGGCTCGGCGACAGGCCGCATGAGTAGCTCTATTGGTATATACCAAAATCCCGAAATGCGTCAACGTTTCCGAAAGAAGAGACAAGAAATTGGCCTAGTACTGAAATTTTGGTGTTACCAAATCACAGCGTCGCGGTGGCCTTGGCGAGCGATTCGGGCCGATCGGCATCGAGGCCGATCCGGCGCGAGTGCTCGAGTGCGAGCAACTGCATCGGGATGACGTCCACGATGGGCGCGAGCCGCGAGTCGATCGGGGACGGCTGCCACTCGAGGACGGTCCCGCCGCGCGCTCTGAGCCGGTCGAGCGCCGCGGCGCGCGACGCCGCATCCTCCCCGCCGTCCGGCAGTACGAGCGTGACGACGTCCGGGCCCAGCACGGCGATCGGCCCGTGCAGGAACTCGGCGGAGCTAAAGCCGAGGGCGGGCAGCGAGCAGGTCTCCATGATCTTCAGCGCTGCCTCGCGCGCGTTCGCGAACGTGTAACCGCGACCGAGCACCACGACGGCGCGGGCCGACTCGAGCGCGACCAGGCCGGCGACGATACCGGGACGATCGGCGACGAGACGATCCGCTGCCGCGGCGAGCCGGTCGAAGTCCCAGGACTGTCCTACGAGCGCGGCCGCGAGCTGGGCGACGAGCAGCGCGGAGGTGACGTAGCTCTTCGTCGCGGCGACCGCGACCTCGGGGCCAGCGCCGAACCCGAGCACGAGCTCGGCTGCCCGGGCGAGGGTGGAGTCCGGGGAGTTCGTGAGCGTGACGGTCAACGCCCCCGTCTCACGCGCGGAGCGCACGCACGCCACGAGGTCCGGAGACTCCCCGCTCTGGCTGATCGCGATCACGACGCCGTCCTCGCGCCATGGCGCGCCGCCGTGCAGGGTGACGGTGGAGGGCGTGACGATCGAGACCGGAATGCCCGACGTCGCCTCGATGAGGTACTTCGCGTAGACCGCCACGTGTCCGCTCGTCCCGCGGGCGACGAACTGGATGACGGCGGGACGCCGAGCGAGCACCGCGGCCGCCAACTCGCCGGGCTCGGTCCTCATCGCGAGGCGCGCGAGCAGCTCGGGCTGCTCGCGGATTTCGCGCTCCATGCTGGATCCCAGTGTCAAGTCCCGCTCCCTTCGATCTGGCCGAGCGTCAACTCGACCTCGAAACTGCGTCGCCACGGCAGCATCACCCGCTCGATCCGCACCGCGTCGGGAGCACCGATCGCGGCAAGACGGGCCGAGATGGGCGACAGCAGCGCATCCCCCGCGGAATCCGCGAGCGCGGCGTCGACGGGGGCGATCGTGGGCCCGAACAGGCGCTCACCGAGTTCGCGCCGGACGATCGCCTGGTACGCGTAGTCGTCGGCAAGCCGGCGCGCGAGGGCGGTCCGCACCGCCGCCTGATCGAGGGTGCCGGCTGCGATGCCGGCGACGACGGCGAGCGCCGTCGCGATCGCGCCACCAGCCGCGTTGCCGGCCGTGTTCCACCCGCCGTATGCGGACAGGCGCCACAGGAGGCCCTCTGCGGCGAGCGCCTCGACGAGCGCCGGATCGGCGCCGTTCGCGAAGCGGACATCCGCGAGGGCGACAACGTCCGCCTCCTCGAACGAGCGCCGCACCGCCGCGACCGTCCTGCGCACCGCCTCCGGGTCGGACCGGGGTGCGAGCACCGAGAACTGGTCTCCGCGCGTCGGATCCGCGGTGTGCACGACGAGCACGGCATCCGCCGCATCTCCGACCACGCCGCCAGCCGCGGCGACCTGGCGCGGGAGCGACTCGGCGAGCGGCTGGTTCTCGTAGGGCGGGACGAGGGCGAGCCCGTCGGGGTCTCCCGCGATGATGCGCACCACCGGGCTCACACCGACGAGCCCCAGGATCGCGCGCGCGACGAGCACCGCCCCGGTCTCGTCCGCACCGGGATGCATCGCGACCCCCTCGGCCGGACGCAGGAGCTGCCAGTAGCGCAGCCACTCCTGCTCGGCGGATCCCACCGACCACTCAGCCGTGTCGTCCGCGGTGAGCGAGAGGTGGTCGATCACGCCCTCCCAGCGCAGGCCGAGGGTGGCGAGGTTGACGATGTGGTTGCGCAGCCGACGACGCGCGAAGTCGTCGCGGATGCCGGCCGGAAGCCCGGGGATCGTCTGCGCGCCCCCGCGCCAGTTCGCGTGCGCGGCCCGACCGAGCCCGTGCAGTTCCCTGCCGTAGCGGTCCCAGTACTCGGGCTCCTCGACGTTAGAGTATGCGTCGCTCGCTCGCGTGATGAGCGAGACCACGGAGAGCGGCAGATCCGGCCGCGAGCTCCTGACCGCACGCAGCACCTCGAGGCGCGCGATCGCTGCGGCCGTCGTATCGTCGGAGGTCCGCGCGGGGATGAGACCGCCGTACACGAGGAGGTCGGCAGAGACGACCGCCGCGGCCGTGCGAGGGGCGGCTGCGGCGGTTAGGAGCCAGCCCGCGACCGCTGTCGTGTCCGCCGGCTCACGGAACCTCGGCAGCACGCCCGGTGCGGGCGTGACGAGTCCGAAGCCCGCGATGTCTGCGACGTCACGAGGCAACCCGACATTGACGGGACGCTCATCCAGGGGGATGAGCGCGATGACCTGGCGTTCGTCGGGCATCAGTCGTCGCGCCGAGCGCTGTTGCGGCGCACCGAGACCTCGTAAGAGTAGCGATCCCCGCGATAGAGGCTCTCGGCGAACTCGATCGCACGACCGCGCGCGTCGAAGCCCGTCCGGACCACGAGGAAGGCTGGGCTGAACGCGGGCGCGTGCAGCAGTTCCGCGACGGCGGGCTCGAGCACGGTCGCCTTGATGACCTGGTCGGCGCGCTCGAGCTTGAGCGAGAACGCCTTCTCGAGCACGTGGTACAGGGACTCGTCGCCGAGGCGGCTCGCGAGGTCGGGCACCAGGTGCTGCGGCAGGTAGGAGTTCTCCAGGCACATCGGGGCGCTGTCCGCGGTGCGCACGCGCTGCAGGTGCACCACGGGCTCGGCCGGACTGAGGTTGAGCGCATAGCCGATGCGCGCACCCGCGGGAATCGTCTGCGCCGTCACCGCGAGGGAGCCGGGCACCATCCCCCGCGCCTCCATGTCCTCGGAGAACGAGGTGAGCTCGAAGGCCTTCGCGACGCGCCTTTCACTCACGAAGGTGCCGGCGCCCTGGACGCGGTAGACAACGCCCTCGTTCTCGAGCTGGTCGAGAGCTCGCCGTACGGTGAGGCGGCTGATTTCGAACTCGTCGGCGAGCTCGCGCTCGGTCGGCAGCTTCTCGTGTGGAGCGAGGCCGCCGTCGATCACGGCGACGAGATGGTTCTTCACGCGGTCGGACTTGGTGGTCCTGATGCTGGCGTCGGTCACGCATCCAGTATGCCATATTTGGTAAGTACCATTTTGGCCGGTTTCCATATGGACTACCCCAATTCTTCGGCAATCTCGTCTGTGTTGCTTTACAATCACTGAGATCAGGGCAATACTGGCTCGCACTTGCTCATGCTGTACCAATCGAATTGGAGTAGACCATGAAGAACCACAGCAACCCGACGGGGCGCAGGGTGCTCGCTGCGAGCGCCGCCCTGGGCCTTACCCTGGCAGCCCTCGCGGGCTGTG
>JBAQPI010000297.1:0-4371 GCA_049305635.1 Rhodoglobus sp.
GGTCCATGGTGGGCGTGCTCGCCCGGGCCGTGCACCCCGGGCCTCGGGCCGCCGCGCTGCCAGGGGGCTCCACCAGGCGGGCTACCCGGTCCGCGGTCGAAGGAGCGCGCGTGGCGCAACGCGGCGAGCGCGCGCTCGATCGCGGCGACGGGATCCTGGCTCGCGGCATCCATGTATGTAATCTTACAACTGTTGTTGTATGACATATATCGGGAGCGACTTCGGACCTGAGCACCCCTCCCCGGACGCCGCCGACCAGGCGTAACGTTTGGATCATGGACACACCCCGACCGATCGGATACTGGCTGGGGCTCGTCGACCGGCTGATCCACGAGCAGTTCGCCTCGACCCTCGAGGAGCACGGCATCACCAGGCGCCAGTGGCAGCTGTTGAACGTGCTCTCCCGGGAGCCGTCGACGGTCGAGCAGCTGGATGCCGCGGTGGCGCCGTTCCTGTCCGCCGACGAGCAGGAGTCCTCCGCCGAGCATCTCACCGAGCTCATCGAGTCGGGATGGGTGGATGCCACCCCCACCGGCTACGACGTCACCGAACGCGGCCGCGCCGCCTTCGAGCGCCTCACCGAGGTCGTGGCGACGCAGCGGACCGTGGTCGCCGATGGCATCACCGCCGAGCAGTACGAGCAGACCGTCGCGGTGCTCGAGCGCATGGCGCGCAATCTGGGGTACGAGGGCTGAGCCCGCGGGCCTAGACGGCGGCCGGAGACGGCCCTCGTCCTAGACTCCGGCGAACCAGATCATGAGCATCGTCACGGCGAACCCCGTCGCGAAGTTGAGCCACAGGAACCGCTTCCACCCGCGGTTCGCCGTCTCGCACGTGGCATCGGTGACGTTCCAGAACGGCGCGCAACTGACCGCATAGGGCAGCGCGAGGATCGCGGCGAGCGGGCCCGGCCACTCGGTCACCAGCAGTAGCGTTCCCGCGAGCAGGTAGAGCACGAGGGAGAGCCTGGCGGTGGTCCGCGCCCCGATCACGGTGGCGATCGAGGAGATGCCCGCCTCGCGGTCGGCCGTGACATCCTGTACCGCCCCGAAGGCGTGCGAGGCCATGCCCCACAAGAAGAATGCGGCGAGCAGCGCCCAGAGCTGCGGCGTGACGACGGCGCCGGCGAGCACGAGGCCGTAGACGGCGGGCGAGACGAAGTGCGTGCTCGAGGTGATGGAGTCGAGGAAGGGCTTCTCCTTGAAGCGCAGTCCTTTCGCCGAGTAGGCGACCACGGCGAACAGGCTGATCGCAAGGACGGCCCAGGAGACGGGCGAGCCGACGACGACGAGGTACACCACGAAAGGGACGGTCGTCACGACCGAGGCGATGATCGTCGGCCGGTGCATCCTGGTGTCCAGCACCGCGCCCTCGACGCCGCCCTTGCGCGGGTTGCGCAGGTCGGACTCGTAGTCGAAGACGTCGTTGATGCCGTACATGGCCAGGTTGTACGGGATCAGGAAGAAGATCGTGCCGAGCACGAGGGTGAGATCGACGCGGCCCGTGGTCAGCAGATAGGCGGCGGCGAACGGGAACGCCGTGTTGACCCAGCTGAGCGGGCGGGACGAGATGAACAGCTGCCTAAGCACGGGGCCGCCGCTCGAGCAGCACCCACAGCGATGGCAGGCCGATGATCGCCGCGAGCGCGTACGCGAAGTCCTCGAGGGGCGCGACGCCGAGGAACGCGCCGGTGATGAGGCTCGGCTCGTAGGCGACGAGCCCGACCCCGATCATGACGTTGTCGAAGACCGCGGTCATCACCAGCAGCACCGCCGCCGTGATGCCGATCGCCGGCCACGACAGCCGACGGGCCGCGAGGATGCCGGCGAGCGCCGCGACCGCGAGGAACGGCAGGTTGAGCAGCCAGTAGGTCACGGTCGCGGCCGTCTCGACATGTTCGACGACCGGGTCGCGAAACCATAGGCGTTCATCGTCAGGTAGCACAGCAGCGCAAGGAAGAAGACCTCCTCGAGCGGCACCTCCGGCGCGAGCTGCAGGCCGGTCATGAACGCCGTCTCGCCGCGGAAGAAGATCCCGAGCCCGACGCCCAGGAGGTCCCAGGCGAGGAAGAACACGACGCCGACCGCGAGCACGATCGCCGACCGCCGGGAATCCCGCCAGAAGAACAGCCGGAAACGCCGGTCGAGCAGCACCATGCCCGTGAGCGCGACGATGAGCGCGAGGAGGTAGAGCAGGCTCACAGCGGCTCCGGCAGCGGCTCGGTGGAGGTGTCGCCGCGCAGTCGCTTGAGCAGGATCTCGGCGCTGATCAGGCACATCGGCAGGCCGATGCCGGGGATCGTGGAGCCTCCGACGTAGTACAGCCCCTTGACCTTCTTGGACACGTTCCCTGCGCGGAAGAAGGCACTCTGCCTGAGGGTGTGCGCGGGCCCGAGCGCGGTGCCGCGCCAGGCGTGCAGCTCCTGCTCGAAGTTCGCCGGCCCGACCGTGCGGCGCACGGTGATGCGCTCGGCAAGATCGGCGATGCCCGTCCAGTCGCCGATCTGGCGGATGACGCGGTCCGCGAGCGCCTCGAGCGCGGTGTCCCCGTCGCCGTCCACATCCCCGCGCCCGATCGAGGGATCGGCGGGGATCGGCACGAGCACGAAGAGGTTCTCGAAACCTTCGGGCGCGACCTCCGGGTCCACGCCGCTGGGCTTGCAGATGTAGAGCGAGGCGGGCTCGGGCACCGTGGGGTGCTCGCCGAAGATCGCGTCGAAGCCGCGCTTCCAGTGCTTCGTGAACAGCAGGGTGTGATGCTCGAGCTGGGCAAGCTCGCCCTCCACGCCGAGGTAGAGCAGCAGGGCGCTCGGGCCGGGCACGCGCTCGTCCCAGTACTCCTGCGGGTAGGTGCGCTGAGCGGGCTCGAGCAGGGAGGTCTCGCTGTGGTGCAGATCGGCGGCCGATACCACGATGTCGGCCTCGACGAGCTGCATCGCACCATCGGCGTCGCGATACTCGACGCCCGTCGCCGCGCCACCCGTGACGACGATGCGGGTGACCTCCGCCTCGGTGATGAGCTCGGCGCCCTGCGCCCGCGCGAGGTCGACGATGCTCTCGATCACCCGCGTGAAGCCGCCCATCGGGTAGAGCACGCCGTCCTCGAGGTCGAGGTGACTCATGAGGTGGTACATGCTCGGTGTGGCATACGGCGAGGAGCCGAGGAACACGGCGGGGTAGCCGAGCACCTGGCGCAGGCGCGGGTCGCGCACCGTGCGCGCCACAAGCCGGTCGAGCGGTTCGGTGAGCAGGCGCAGGAACGTGCCGGTGCGCGCGAGCACGTCGCGCCTGGCGAGCTTGCGGATGTCCGCGAAGGTCGTGTACAGGAATCGCAGCTTCGCCAGGTCGTAGGTCCGCTTCGCGGAGTCGAGGTACGTGCGCAGCCGGGAACCCGCCCCCGGCTCGATGCCCTCGAAGAGCGCGATGTTCTCGTCGACGTCGGCGGCGATGTCGAGCGGCCTGGCCTCGCCCTCGAAGTACACGCGGTAGCCGGGGTCGAGCGTCACCAGCTCGAACTGCTCGGCGGCCGTGGTGCCCAGCAGCTTGTAGAAGTGGTCGAAGACCTCGGGCATGAGGTACCACGACGGCCCGGTGTCGAAGCGGAACCCGTCGGATTCCCACGATCCCGCCCGGCCGCCGAACTGGTCACGGGACTCGAGCAGCGTGACAGCGTGGCCCTCCCTGGCCAGGAGCGCGGCGCTGGCGAGACCGGCAATGCCACCGCCGATGATGACGACACGACTCACGGCATGCCTCCGAGTGCGGCCGTGAGCGCGAGCCGCGCCTTCACGGGGTCGGGGACCCGCACGCGGGCGCGCACGAGCCGGTCGGCGGGGGTCGCGCGCAGCCGCCTCGACAGCTCGGCGAACAGCGACTGCGCGAGGGCGACCGCACGCCGGCTCGATCGCGGCAGTTGCGGCACGACCCCGGCGCTCAGCCTCAGGTCGGCGTCGATGTCGTCGAGCAGGCGGGTCTTGGTCGCCTCGTCGAAGGTGGCGACATCCACGCCGGGGAAGTAGCTGCGGCCGAGCGCCTCGTAGTCGGCGGCGAGGTCGCGCAGGAAGTTGACCTTCTGGAAGGCCGCCCCGAGGGCCCGGGCGCCGGGCACGAGCCGCTCGTAGTCGTCGGCCGCCTCACCCAGCAGGAAGGCGCGCAGGCACATGAGGCCGACGACCTCAGCCGAGCCGTAGACGTAGCGCTCGAAGCTCGCCTGGTCGTGCGCCTTGTGCTGGAGGTCCATGCGCATCGACTCGAAGAACGGTGCGGTGAGATCCCGGCCGAAGCCCACCTCGCGCGCCGTCAGGGCGAAGGCGTGCACGACGAGGTTCGTGCTGAAGCCCTCGTCCATGGCGCGCTCGGTCTCGGCCTCCAG
>JBAQPI010000298.1:0-2802 GCA_049305635.1 Rhodoglobus sp.
TGCGCCCCTGGCGGCATTCAGTTCCGCCGTGCTCATCGCTCAATCCGCCGCCCCACGAAACCGGCCCGCCGCCTCACGCCGATCGATCGCGCTATCGCCACTCGAAGACAGCATCCGTCCACCGCGGTATTCAGGAATCGGTCCTGAATACCGCGAGTCTCCAAGACGCAGGAACCGGTCCTGTATCGCGAGTCTCCGAGACGGCGGTGCGGTGACATCGTCGGGAAGCCGGGCATCGGACGCCCCGCACGGTCATCGGCGCCGGTTTCCGGGAGCAGGTGCGATCTAGCCGGAGAACCCGCCGGAGTAGCCCACGCGTCCCGCCGCCGGGCAGTCGAAGGGATCTCCGCCGGCACCGAGGCCGACCTCGTTGAGGTAGCGGATGACGATGCCGTACGAGGTGAACAGACCGACCTCGGTGTAGAGGATGCCGCGGCTCGCGCAGTATTCGCGCACGATCTCGCCGGCTCGCTTGAGGCTCGGTCGGGGCATGTTCGGGAACAGGTGGTGCTCGACCTGGTAGTTGAGCCCGCCCATGACGTGGTTCATGAACAGTCCGCTCTTGATGTTGCGGCTCGTGAGCACCTGGCGGCGCAGGAAGTCGACCTTTGAACCCTTGGGCAGGATCGGCATCCCCTTGTGGTTCGGCGCGAACGAGGCGCCCATGTACACGCCGAACACGGCGAGCATGACGCCGAGGAACGCGAAGCCCATGCCCAGCGGGAGGAACGCGAAGACGATCGCGATGAGACCGAGGTTGCGCACGAGGAGCAACACGATCTCGAGGGCGCGCTTGTCGACTTTGCCCGGCGAGAACACGGTCTTGAAGGCGTGGATGTGCAGGTTCAGGCCCTCGAGCAGCAGCGCCGGGAAGAACAGGTAGCCCTGCTTGGTGGCGAGGAACTTCGTCAGCCCGGTGAGGCCGACCGCCTTCTCCTTCTGGAAGATGATGAAGTCGGTCTCGATGTCCGGATCCTTGTCCACCGTGTTCGGGTTCGCGTGGTGCCGGGTGTGCTTGGTCATCCACCAGGAGTAGCTGATCCCGACCACCAGGTCGGCCATGAACCGGCCCGCGACGTCGTTGACCCGCCCCGAGGTGAAGACCTGCCGGTGCGCGAGCTCGTGCGTGATGAACGCGTACTGCGTGAACAGCACGCCGAGTGCGCCCGCGATGAGCAGCACGTACCAGGTGTCCTGCAGCATCGCGAAGCCGAACCAGGCGCCTGCCATCGCGACGGTGATCCCCGCGAACACCGCCACGTAGAACCCCACCCGTCGGCGCAGGAGACCCGCGTCCCGCACGGTGTGCATGAGCGCCGAGAATTCGGTCAGCGGATTGCCGATGCCGCGCTGGCCGGTCTTGATGATGCGCGAGGGTACGGCGGAGTTCGCAGAGATCACGTGGCCTCAGGATGTTCGATGACTTCCCAGCCACGGGGGTGAGCAACTGCTCCAGATGTCACAACCATAGCGGGCATGGCTGTGAGTTCGGTGGAGCCTAGAAGAGCTTGTCCGGATTGGTCAGACGCCACCACGGACCGGGATCGTCGATCGTCGTGTCGAGCACGAGCGGCACGGTGAACGTGCGCTCCGCGACGTTGAAGGTGACCGTGCCCACCTCGGTGCCGACCTCGCCGAGCGTCACGTCGCCCGCCGCGACGGCCGCCTGCACGGTTGTGGCGGCCCAGACCGCGGCGGTGGTGGTCTCGGCGGCCACCGCCCGCGCCTCGTCGCCCCAGGCGGTGCGGTAGCTCGCGAATGGCTGCCCCTGCGTGGCGAGCGTCACCTCGCTGAAGCCGGCATCCACCTCGCCGAGCAGTTGGCGGATCGCGGCGTCGATCGTCGCGTGGTCGGGACCGCCGAGCACCACCCCGACGAGCGTGACCGTCTGCGATCCGACCGCGTGGTCCCACGAGAACAGCAGGCAGGCCCCGGACTCGTCGAGGGTGCCCGTCTTGATGCCGTCGATGCCGTCGACGCCGAGCAGGCCGTTGCGGTTCTCGATCGCCCCGAGCCCGGCGACCTCCATCGCGGGGGTCGCGACGATCTCGGCGAGCACGGGGTCGGCGATCACGCGGCGAGCGATCTCGACGAGGTCCGCGGCCGAGCTCACATCGCTGGCCTGGATGCCGGTCGGCTCGGTGATGACCGTCGCCGTGAGGCCCTCCCGGGCCAGCCACGCGCCGGCGGCCGCCACGTAGCCCTCGATCGAGCCGAACGCCCAGTTCGCCAGCGACATCGCGTAGTTGTTGGCCGAGGTCAGGAGCATGACGTTCAGCACGTCGCGCTGCGACATGACCTGCCCGGCCGAGACGCCCTCGACCACGCCGTCGAGGGCGAGCATCTGCGCGGTGAAGCCCAGGTCGGCCTCCCCGAAGACGATGTCGGGGCCCGCCTCGCCGGGAGCGAGAGGTTTGGCGTCGAGCACGACGAGCGCCGTGATGACCTTCGCGATCGAGGCGATCGGCAGCGGATCCGCGACGCCGGATGCCGCAAGCACTCCCGGATACCCGACCGCCCCGATCGCGGCAGCGCCGTACCCGGGGAAGGTCAGCGCGGGCTGGGACACCGCGGGGGTCGGGTAGGGGGCGATCGTGGCATCCACCGCCTGCAACGGGGCGAGGAGGGTCAACGGCAGGTAGAACGCGGTCGCGAGCACGAGTGCTGCGCCGCCGAAGACGGCGACGCGGCGGCGCCGGTAGATCTGGCGACGGGTGTGGGTGCGCGGCACCGCAACAGGCTAACCGAGGCCGGCTCCGGCGCGGCTCAACGCACGCGGAGCGCCCAGAGCGCGACCGCCGC
>JBAQPI010000299.1:0-1627 GCA_049305635.1 Rhodoglobus sp.
GTGCACTCGTCGTCACCAACCCGAACCGGGTGCGCACCTTCGGGCTCACGGTCGAGATCCCCGTCGGCGCGGGGCTCGCGGAGGTCGTGCTCCCGGGCCTGCGCAGGGGCGCATCCTTCGCGCACGAGTTCGTCATCCCCACGGCGCGGCGTGGTGTCATCCCGGTCGGGCCGGTGCGCACCGTGCGCGCGGACCCCGTCGGCATCGTGCGCCGGGAGGTGGTGTGGACCGAGCAGGCCGAGCTGTTCGTGCATCCGCGCACGATCGCGATCCCGAGCATGTCGACGGGGTTCATCCGCGACCTCGAGGGCAACCCCACGCGGGACCTGTCCAACAACGACGTCTCGTTCCATGCGCTCCGCGAGTACGTGCCGGGCGACGAACGGCGCTACATCCACTGGAAGTCGACGGCGCGCACCGGTCGTTACATGGTGCGCCAGTTCGAGGAGACCCGGCGCAGTCACCTGGTGATCGCACTGAGCCTCGCGAGCCGCGACTACGCCACCGAGGAGGAGTTCGAGCTGGCGGTGAGCGTCGCCGGCTCGCTCGGCACGCGGGCGATCCGCGATGCGCGCACCGTGACGGTCGCCGCGAGCGAGACCACGCCGGAGTTCGCCAAGCGCAAGGTCTTCGCGGTGCGCCTGCTGTCGACGCTCACGCGCACCCGCCTGCTCGACGATCTCGCGCTCGTCGAGCACGCCGAGTCCGCGCTGTCGATCGAGGACGTCGCGCGCGTCATCGGCGAGCAGTCGAGCGGGGTGAGCGTGGCGTTCCTGGTCTGCGGCTCGGGCGCGACCGCGCAGGAGCTGCGTGCGGCGTCCACGAGGTTTCCGGTGGGCGTCGAGGTCGTCGCGGTGGTCTGCGACCCCGACCGCACCCCCGGACTGCGCCGGGTCGCCGGCCTCAGCGTGCTCACCATCGGCTACCTCGAAGACCTCCGGAAGTCCCTTTCTCGGGCGGCGGCGGCGTGAACGCGCGCGTCACCCCCGGGTTCGTGGCCGTGAACGCGGCATTCCTGTGGCTGGCGACGGTCATCGCGGCGACGGCGCTGTGGCCGATCTACCGTTCGGCGGCGCTCGTCGTGCTCATCGCGGTCGCCCTCGTGACGGGCTCGCTCATCGCGATCCTCGGTGCCGTGTTCCGGTGGCCGTCACCGGTGATGCTCCTGGCTTCGGCGTTGGTGTTCCTCGTGATCGGCGTGCCGCTGGCGGTGCCCTCGAAGGCGCTGTTCGGCATCCTGCCGACGCCCGCCGGCCTCCTGGACCTGATCGCCGGGGTCGCCCTCGGCTGGAAGCAGCTCGTGACCATCACGCTGCCGGTCGGCGACTACGAGGCGCTGCTCGTGCCGGCCCTCGTGCTCGTCTTCGGCAGCACCACGATCGGCCTGACCGTCGCCCTGCGCCTCCGCTACGGGGAGGCCGGGGTGCTCGCCCCGGTCGTCGTGTTCGTCGCGGCGATCGCGTTCGGTCCCCAGTTCCCCGAGCGGCCGGTGCCGACCGCGATCGCCCTGCTGGTGGCCGTGCTGTTCTGGCTGGTGTGGTTCCAGTGGCACCGACGCCGGCGCGCCATCCGGCTGCTCGCGGTCGCCTCGGCCGGTGCCGGGCCGGTCGCACGGCCCGAGTCGGGG
>JBAQPI010000300.1:0-3088 GCA_049305635.1 Rhodoglobus sp.
GCGTGCTGGGGGCCTAGGGACGCTCGATCTGCGGGGTCTCGACGGTTTCGACCTGCGTGGTCACCGGCTTCGCGCGCTTGCGCGAGACCCAGTCGAGCAGGATCGCGATGCCGGCGCCGAGCGCGACGCCCGCCGGGATGCCGAACAGGCTGAAGTACGCGAAGAGCGCCCCGAACCCCACGGCCGGGTCCGTCGGCTGCAGCGAGGTGAGGATCAGCGTCGCGAGCAGGCCCGCGAGCCCGCCGACCAGCATGAACGCGCCGTACTTCGGGGCCCTGCGCACGGTGGTCTGCTGGGATCGGCTCACGGCTCCATTGTCTCCCACTCCACGGGGAGGTATGGCGCGAGGTCGGCGCGGGAGCCTGAGGCGGCCACGCGCCCGGTGCCCACGGCCTCGGCCCAGGCGAGGCGGCCCGTCGCGAGGTGCAGCCAGGTCGCGGCATCCATCTCCACGACGTTGGGCGGGGTGCCGCGGGTGTGACGCGGGCCCTCGACGGCCTGCACGGCGCCGTGCGGCGGCACCCGGATCTCCACGGTGCCGCCCTCGGCGGTCTCGGCGAGGCGCTGCAGCAGGTAACGCACGGCGGTCGCGGTCGTCGCGCGCGGGGCGTCGCCGGCGAGGGCGGCGACGACGGCGACCCGGCCCTCCGCCGACGGGATGCGCTTGGGGGGCATCCTTCGAGGATACGGTCGCCGCGCCGAGCCGCTCGGTAGGGTTGAACCCGTGCGCATCCTCGTTCTCGGCTCCGGCGCTCGCGAGCACGCGATCGTCACCGCCCTGCTGCGCGAGGAGGGCGCCCACGAGATCGTCGCGGCACCCGGCAATGCCGGCATCGCCGCCGTCGTCCCGGTGATCGCGCTCGACCCGGCCAATCCCGTGATCGTCGCCGACTACGCGATGGACAACGACATCCAGCTCGTCGTCATCGGCCCGGAGGCGCCGCTCGTCGCGGGCGTCGCCGACGCGCTGCGCCGCCGCGGCATCGCCGTCTTCGGCCCGGGCAAGGCGGCGGCACAACTCGAGGGCAGCAAGACCTTCGCGAAACGGATCATGGATGACGCGGGCGTGCCCACCGGGCGCGCGACGCGCACCGGCACGCTCGAGGAGGCCGTCGCCGCGATCGACGAGTACGGTGCGCCCTACGTGGTGAAGGCGGACGGCCTGGCCGCGGGCAAGGGCGTGCTCGTGACGGGCGATCGGGGCTCGGCGATCGCCCACGCCCAGTACTGGCTGCAGCAGGGTCCCGTGCTCGTCGAGGAGTTCCTTGCAGGCCAGGAGGTCTCGCTCTTCCTGCTCAGCGACGGCCACGACGTGCTGCCGCTGGCGCCCGCCCAGGATTACAAGCGCGCGCTCGACGGCGACGCGGGCCCCAACACGGGCGGCATGGGTGCATACTCCCCGCTGCCCTGGCTGCCCGAGGGCTTCGTCGACGAGGTGATCGAGACGATCGCGCTGCCGACGGTGCGACAGCTCGCTGGCGAGCAGACGCCGTTCATCGGGCTGCTCTACTGCGGGCTCATCGTCACCGAGCGGGGCATCCGCGTGATCGAGTTCAACGCGCGCTTCGGCGACCCGGAGACCCAGGTCGTGCTGCCGCGCCTCGTCACGCCCCTCGCCGGGCTGCTGTTCGCCGCCGCGACGGGCGGACTCGGTGCGCTGCCTCGGCCGGAGTTCGGCGACGAGGTCGCCGTCACCGTCGTGCTCGCGAGCGAGGGCTACCCGGAGAACCCGGTGACCGGACGCGAGATCACGGGCCTCGACCGGGTGCGCGACGTCACGATCGCGCACGCCGCGACGGCGATCGTCGACGGGCGGTTCATCGCGACCGGCGGCCGGGTGCTGAGCGTCGTCGCGACCGGGGCGGACTTCGCCGCCGCCCGCGCGAAGGCCTATGCCGCGCTCGGCGAGATCCGTCTCGAGGGCGGGCACTACCGCACCGACATCGCGCTGCGGGTCGCCGGGTGACCTGGCGGCACGCCTACTCCGGCAAGGTGCGCGACCTGTACACCGACCCCGAGCACCCGGAGCTCGTGTTCATGGTCGCCAGCGACCGGGTGAGCGCCTTCGACCACGTGCTCGAGCCGGGCATCCCGGGCAAGGGCGAGCTGCTCACGCGGCTGAGCCTGTGGTGGTTCGCTCGGCTGAACGGCATCCCGAACCACCTCGTCGAACCGCAGGAGATCCCGGCGGAGTTCGCCGGCCGCGCGATGCTCGTGCGCCGGCTCGACATGCACCCCATCGAATGCGTCGTGCGCGGCTACCTCACCGGCAGCGGCTGGGCCGAGTACCGCGAGCGCGGCACGGTGTGCGGGATCGCGCTGCCGCCCGGCCTCGAGGACGGCGACCGCCTGCCCGAGCCGATCTTCACCCCCGCCTTCAAGGCCCCGATGGGCGAGCACGACGAGAACATCTCCTTCGAGCGCACCGTCGAGCTCGTCGGCGAGCCCGTCGCCTCGGGCCTTCGGGCACGCTCGCTCGAGATCTTCGCGCGGGCCTCGGCGATCGCGGAGGCGCGCGGCGTCATCCTCGCCGACACCAAGTTCGAGTTCGGCGCCGATCCCGGCACTGGCGAGCTCACGCTCGGCGACGAGGTGCTCACGAGCGATTCGAGCCGGTACTGGGACGCGGCCGCCCCCAGCGGCACGAGCTTCGACAAGCAGATCGTGCGGGACTGGCTCGCCGCCAACTGGGACAGGCAGGCCACCCCGCCTCGACTGCCGGCCGAGATCGTCGAACGCACCGCGGCGCGGTACCGGGAGTTGATTCAGCGGCTGACGGCATGATCACGCCTGCCCCCCGCGAGCGCTTCACCGCGGGCTGAGCGCGGCGATGATCGCGGTGCCGATGCGGACGAGGGCCACGACATCCCCCGGCACGAGCGCGTCGAGCGCCGGACGCCGCACGAGCGCGACCTGTCCCGGTGTGACCGCGCGGACGACCTCGGCGCCGGCCTCGGTCAGCTCGATGAGCTGCACCCTGCGGTCCTCGGGGGAGCGACGACGCTCGACCCAGCCGGAACGCTCGAGGCTCGTCGCGGCATGCGTGAGTCGGCTCGGCGAGTGCCGCAGCACCGTGCCGAGCTCGGTC
>JBAQPI010000301.1:0-5887 GCA_049305635.1 Rhodoglobus sp.
TCGTGATGGCCGTCTCGATCGCGTTCCTCGGCGGGCGCCCTGCGATGATCACCGCCGCCACTGGTGCGATCGCCCTCGTGATCGCACCGGTGGCGCGCGAGTACGGAATGGACTACTTCATCGCCACGGTCATTCTGGGCGGCATCTTCCAAGTCATCCTCGGCCTGCTGGGGGTCGCGAAGCTCATGCGATTCATTCCGCGCAGCGTCATGGTCGGATTCGTCAACGCTCTCGCCATCTTGATCTTCATCGCACAGCTTCCCCAGCTGCTTGGCGTCCCCTGGCTCGTCTATCCACTGGTCGCAATCGGAATCGCGATCATGGTGCTGATGCCGCGACTGACCAAGGTCGTACCGGCTCCACTGGTCGCGATCGTGCTCCTGACAGCAGCAACAGTGGTGTTCGCCTTCAACGTTCCCAATGTCGGTGATCAGGGCGACCTCCCCCGCAGCCTCCCGTCGCTGTTCGTGCCCAACGTTCCACTCACGTGGGAGACGTTCACCACAATTGCCCCGTTCGCAATCGCCATGGCCCTCGTCGGCCTGCTCGAATCGCTCATGACGGCAAAACTGGTCGACGACATCACCGACACCCACTCCCGCAAAACACGCGAATCCCTCGGCCAAGGAGTGGCCAACGTACTCTCCGGCTTCTTCGGAGGCATGGGCGGTTGCGCGATGATCGGCCAGACCATGATCAACGTCAAAGCGTCAGGAGCCCGCACACGGATCTCCACCTTCCTCGCCGGCGTCTTCCTGTTGATCCTGGTCGTCGCACTCGGCGACGTGGTGGCAATCATTCCGATGGCGGCGCTCGTCGCGGTGATGATCATGGTCTCCTTGGCCACCTTCGACTGGCACAGCATCCGACCCTCGACGCTCAAGCGCATGCCACTCGGAGAGACCGTTGTCATGGTCGCCACCGTCGCTGTAGTCGTCATCACCCACAACCTCGCGATCGGCGTCATCATCGGCGTCATCGCCGCGATGATCATCTTCGCCAGACGAGTCGCTCACTTCGCCACCGTCGAGCGCGCCCTCGACCCCCTCGCAAACGTACCGACCGTCAACTACACCGTCACCGGCGAACTCTTCTTCGCCTCAAGCAACGACCTCACAACGCAATTCGAGTACGCCGACGACCCCGAGCGGATCGTCATCGACATGTCCAACTCACACATCTGGGACGCCTCCACCGTCGCCGCACTCGACGCCATCACAACGAAATACGAGCACCACGGCAAGCGAGTCGTCATCGAAGGCATGAACGAAGCAAGCAGCCGCATCCACACCCGCCTCGCCGGCAAGCTCGGAGCCGGTCACTGACCCCTCTTCAATGCGCCGCTGTCGCGCGCATCAGCGGCCTCACGTCGCTGAAGTTTCTCAACCCGGACGCGCGGCGAGGTGATATCAAGAGCAGATGACCGAGCTCGATCCGCGCCGCGTCGTCGATCCCGAACTCCTCGGCGCCCTCGCCGTGGTCGGCGGGGTCTTCCCCCCGACGATCACCCCGGACCTGATCCCCTTCATGCGTCGTTCCTACGCCTCGGCGCCGCGGGCGGACCTGCTGGGCGATCGCCCCCTCGAGATCGTCGATGTCGAGCTGCCCGGGCCGAGCGGCTCGCTGGTTGCCTCCGTGATCAGCCGCACCGGCACGTCTACCCCGACGGGGTGCGTGTACCTCATCCACTCCGGCGGCATGATGTTCGGCGATCGACTCAGCGGGCTGGATGACGCGCTCGAATGGGTGCTCGACCTGGGCATCCGCGTGGTCACCATCGAGTACCGGCTGGCTCCTGAGCACCCCCACCCCGCGCCGTTCGACGACTGCTACGCGGGCCTGCTCTGGCTGTTCGAGAACGCGGAGTCGATGGGGATCCGCGACGACCGGGTCGTCGTCGGCGGAGCGAGCGCCGGCGGAGGGCTCGCAGCGGCCGTCGCCCTCGCGGCGCGCGACAGCGGGGGTCCCGTGCTGCGCGGCCAGCTGCTCGACTACCCGATGCTCGACGACCGCGGCACGCCTTCCGGTCTCCTGTACGACGGCTTCGGGGTCTGGGACCGCATCAGCAACCAGACGGGGTGGCGTGCGCTGCTCGGCGACGGCGTCGGGGGCGACTCCGTGCCGGCGTATGCGGCACCTGCCCGTGCCGCCGACCTCGGCAATCTGCCACCCGCATTCATCGACGTCGGATCGGTCGAGATCTTCCGCGACGAAGCGGTCGACTACGCACGCCGGATCTGGGACGCCGGAGGGAACGCCGAACTGCACGTCTGGCCGGGCGCCTTCCACGCCTGCGACATCTTCGCCCCGCACGCGGGAATATCGCGTCAGATGATCGG
This sequence comes from Rhodoglobus sp., assembly GCA_049305635.1. Lineage (GTDB taxonomy): Bacteria > Actinomycetota > Actinomycetes > Actinomycetales > Microbacteriaceae > Rhodoglobus. The sequence goes on from JBAQPI010000301.1 coordinate 2,340, forward strand.
CGCCCGCAGGCAATGGCTGCGCCGCATCCTGGTGGACTGACGCGTTCGGGGCGATAATCCAAGAGGGCAGTGAGGAGGCCGCCATGCAGGAACTGCTCGGCCGCCTGACCGCGCTGGATCCTGCGGCCAGTCACAGCCTGCGCGTGATCGCCTGCTTCGACGAACTCATCGCCGGTGATGTCGGCGTCCGCGGTCTCCTGGCCGCCGGCGCGGCGCTCGCCGGCAGGCCGGTCGGACTCCGGCGTGGTGCGGTCGTCACGCGCATCGACCGCCGGGGCGAGCCGCTGCCCACCGCCGGGGTGCCGCCCGAGACTCACAGCGTCATCGACGACACCGACGTGTGGGTGGATGACACGTCGGCGGCGACCGCCGCCCTCGACGCGATCATCCTCGAACGCCTCGCCCTCGCACTGATGATCCGTCTGGATCGGCGTCGCTCCGCGTCGGTTCCGCCTCGCGACCTCACCGTGGTCCTCGATTCGAGTGTGCCCCTGGAGGACCGGCAGCTCGCGGCGATCCGGCTGGGATTGGTCTCGAATGCCAGCTACCGCGTCGTCGTAGCACCGCTGACGGCGACCTGGTCGCACCATCCGCGAGGCCCGGAGGATGTCGTCTCCACATCGGTGGGACCCGTGCACGCGGCGGTCGTCGACCTGGCCGCCGAACCAGCGGCCACGCCGATGGGGATCGGCATCGCCACCGGCGTCGACGACCTCGCGCGGTCGTTCCGCACCGGGCTCATCGCACTCCGGCTCTTCGATGAGGTCTCTGGGCAGCCGAGCCGGGCCGACGAGTTCGGCGGCCTCGCCGAACTCCTCGCCGACCTCCCCGAAGACCGTTCCGGCGGGGGCGACCAGGCCGGCATCGAGTTGGTGACGCTGCACGTCTGGGGGCCGTCGACCCTGGACGCGCTGGTACGCGCCGGCTCGGTTCGCGAGGCCGCGCGGCTCACGAACGTCCACCACAGCACCATGACGGACCGCGTGGACATCGTCGCCCAGACCCTCGGTTTCGATCCTCTCAGCGGGATCGGCCGGACTCGCCTCGGACTCGCCTACCTGCGATGGCGGGTTCGCACCTCCCGCGTGCTCGAGTTCCAGCCGCCGATGACCGCCCGAGGCAACCCGACGAACGGCGGGCCTCAGCGCTGAAATCCGGGTCGATCGTCGGTACCGCCCGGCCTCCTCCGTTGGCTTGACTGTGCTCGTCAACGACGACACAGAACGGATGACTGCCATGATCGACAACCCGTACTACTCCACCGAGGTCCACAAGGACTTCACCCTCATCTCGATCGGATCGCTCGATCTCGAGGAGGGCGGCACCATTGCGGACTGCCAGTTGGCCGTGCGCACGTGGGGCGTCCTCAACGAGGCGAAGGACAACGCGATCCTCATTCCCACCTGGTACTCGGGGACGCACCAGACCTGGGCGGACGCCTACGTCGGCGAAGGCCACGCGCTCGACCCGGGCGCGTACTTCATCGTCAGCGTCAACCAGATCGGCGGCGGCCTGTCCACCTCCCCCCACAACACACCCGACGCCTCGATCTCGATGTCGCGATTCCCGAAGGTGCGCATCGGGGACGACGTCGTCGCGCAGGAACGACTGCTGCGCGAGCACTTCGGAGTCGAGCGGCTCGCACTCGTGGTCAGCGGGTCGATGGGCGCCCAGCAGACCTACGAGTGGGCCGTGCGCTTCCCCGACAAGGTCCTTCGCGCCGCACCCATCGCGGGCACCGCTCGGAACACCCCGCACGACTTCCTCTTCGCCGAGACCCTCAACGAGCAGATCTGGTCGGACCCGGGCTGGAACGGCGGCGAATACGCGAGCAATTCGGACGTCGCCGACGGCCTGCGCCGTCATGCCCATCTGTGGGCCACGATGGGCTTCTCGACCGAGTTCTGGAAGCAGGAGAAGTGGGCCGCGCTCGGGTTCGCTTCGATGGAGGCCTTCATCTCGGACTTCCTCGAGCCCTACTTCACCGCGATGGATCCGAACGACCTGCTGTCCATGGCCTGGAAGTGGCAGCGCGGCGACGTGACACGCCACACCGGCGGCGACCTTGCCGCGGCCCTTGGCCGGATCACCGCGAAGACGTTCGTGATGCCCATCAGCGAGGACATGTTCTTCCCGCAGCGGGATTGCGCAGCCGAGCAGGCGTTGATCGCGGGCAGTGAGCTCCGCGTCATCCAGGACGTCCATGGCCACCTGGGCCTGTTCGCCTTGGATCCGGGGTTCATCCCCCAGGTCGACCGGCACCTGGTCGAGCTGCTGGCGACGAAGGTCTCGCCCTGACCCGGCTCCACGACTCGGGCCCGTCCACGCCAGATGGCGGGCCCGACCCCCCGTGCTCCGGTGCGCCGGCCGCCGAGCGACTACGGCAGGTCGATCGAGCCTGCGGGTTGCGACTCCGAGAGCGCATCAGCCCAGTCGTCTGCCCATGCGATGAGCGGACCGAGTTGCTCGGGCAGGTTCGCGCCCAGTCGAGTGAGCGCGTAGGCGCCCGCGTCGTTCTGGGTGATCAGCTCGGCGTGCATGAGATCTCGTAGCCGGATCGCCAGCGTGGACGTCGACATGTTGTCGCAGCGCGCACGCAGGTCCACGAAGCTCAGCGGACCATCCCGAAGCTCCCACACGATCCGCAGCGTCCACCGACGCGCGATCAACTCGAACAGGACGTACAGCGGCCTCCCGGTCGTCGACCCCCGCACGGGGTGCCCGGGTAGGGGAACTCCAGCCATGACACCTCCTCCTTGCACTTCGATATTCGAAGCGCTATGTTGTCCTCGTTACTTCGATTGTCGAAGTCTACTCGAGAGGACACAAGGATATGAAGATCGCAGTGGTGGGTGCTGGCGCCGTCGGGATGCTCTACGCCGAGAAATGGGTCGCTGCCGGTCATACCGTGGTTCTGAGCTACACCCGCAACCCCGACCGGTTGCCGCAGAAGGCCGCCGCCATCGGAGCGTCCGCAGCCACACCGCGCGAAGCGGCGTCGGTCGCGGACGTGGTGCTGTTCTGCCCGCCCTACGAGTGCATCGATGATGCAGCCGACCAGCTCGGTTCGGTGGCGGGCACAGTGCTGATCGACACCACCAATCCGTTCAACCCCGACCGGTCCGGGCTCGTCGATCTGGCCGAGGGCGAGACGGCCTTCAAGGCCGTGGCAAGAGCCATCCCCGGCGCTCGGCAGGTAAAGGCATTCCACAACCTCGCCGTCGCTCAGGTGACCGATGCCGCAGTCGACCGGCCCGTCATCTTCATCGCCGGCGACGCGGAGGACGCCCGCCAGGTGGCGTCCCGGCTGGTCATCGACGCGGGGCTCACGCCCGTCGAGACCGGCGACCTCGAGACGGCTCGCCTCAGCGAAGCACCCGGGCCGCTGTTCATGACGATCATGAACGCCGCGGATGCCAACGCCGCCCTCGGCGGATCGTGATAGACCGGTCCCCCCTCCCCTGGCCCAGAACCCCGATCACAATCAGACGCTCACCCCGAGCAGCTCGGCGGATCGGGTTCAGGCGGACATCGCCGTTGGGTGCGCG
>JBAQPI010000302.1:0-2475 GCA_049305635.1 Rhodoglobus sp.
CGCGGAGATTGAAGCTTTACGGGAGCGGAACTCCGCCCACCTTGCCAAACTCGACGAACTCTTCGCGTCCCTCCAGCACCGCGCCTTTCGAGGAGAACTCTGACGAACGATGCCGAGGTCACGACGACCCGGCGACGGTGAGGCCGCAACGGTCGCCGCTCAGCCGTCATCTTTGCCCAGCATCCGCATCACAGCCTCCGCGAGCACGGGCACGTCGTTCCTCGCCGTGGCACGCACGATCGCGTGAGCCGTGTCGAAGTACCGATGCGCCAGGTGATCCCGCATCTTTGCGATCTCCGCCCACGGCACGTCGGGCTCCGAAGCGCGCAGCGCGGGGCTCAGGTCCTTGGCCGCTTCACCGATCTCGATCAAGCGCGCACGGATCGCATCGAATCGCATGTCGTCGCCGCTTGCTTCGCGATCGATGTACGAGGTGATCGCCTCGCACGCCGCGAGGATGTCGAGGAGCCGCTCACGCTCGGGCCGGCTCACAACGGCACAGCCTCGGCGAGCACGAGCTCTCGCACGTCGGCCTTGAGGCCGTCGGCGGGGACGATATCGACCGGGACGCCGAGCACGCGCTCGGCGGCGCTCCGCATGCGTCCGAGGGCGAACAGTCCGACGGACTCGTCGACGTCGACCAGCACATCGACGTCGCTGTCGGGGGCGTCGTCGCCTCGGGCGACGCTGCCGAAAATCCGGATGTTGGACGCCCCGAGCGCCATGAGTTCACGGCGCAGCCGCAGGCGGTTGCGGTCGACCAGCGACTGAAGGCGGGACCTCGGTGCAGCCGGCGTCAGGTCGAGCCTCAGGTGGAATCCCGCCGCAGCTGTCAGGCGGGTCAGCATGTCCACGCTGGGCTCCCGCCGCGCCGACTCGTAGGCGCTGACGACGCTCTGTGGCACGTTCGCGCGCGAGCCCAACTCGGCCTGGGTGAGTCGCGCCCGCGCCCGAGCATCCCGGAGGACCTGTGATGCGACCGTCATGCCACGATTATAGCGGATTGTCGATAATGACAGCAATGCAGCGCATCGAGATGTCTCAGATCTGATGCATATGCACCAGATCTGGGACACACCCCGGACCCCTAGTTCACCGTCACACCCCAGTTGCCGTCGGCCGTCACTGCGACCACGGACGGGCCTGCCATCCACCGCACGGTTCCGTTGTAGGGCCCGATCTCGTTGACGGCGAGGTCGGTGCTGTCGCCGTAGAGCCAGATCGCAAAGTTCCGCGAACCGTCGTGCGAGATGGTCGCCGCGCCGGCATCGCCGAGGTAGAGCACGACATCATCGCCCACCCCCGTCACGGCGTTGCCCGAGAACTGCCGCAGTGACAGCACCGACTTCATCGTGACGGTCCAGTTGCCGTCCGCCGTGATCTCGAGCGAGCTCGGGTCACCGCCGAACCCCGCGTTGAACAGCACGGTGCCCTGGTAGGGGCCGATCGTGTTCACGATGAGATCCTGCTGGGCCATTCCTGCATCGAGGGAGAAGATCGCGAAGTTGCGCGACCCGTCGTGGGTGACAGTGGCGACGGCGACCTGTCCGGGGCCGTCGGGCAGCGCGATCGCGAGGATCGAGTCACCGGTTCCCGAGTAGACGATGTCCGCAGGCACCTCGACGGTCGGCTCCGGTTCGGGCTCCTCCTCCGCCGAGGGCGATTCGGGGGCCGCGATCGGCGTGGGCTCCGTGTCATCCACGGTCGAGCGCACACCGCCCGCGATGAAGCTCACGCTCACGATGATCGCGACGATGAACGCCACCGGGCCGAGGATGACGCCGGCGAGCGCCTTGCCGCGTCCGGGCGCCTTCGAGGCGAGCCCGATGATGCCGAGCACGAGGGCGACGAGCGCGGGCACGAAGGCGATGAAGCTCAGCCCGGGGATCACGGCGCACAGCATCGCGACGATGCCCAGGATCAGGGCGGCGAGGGTGAGCCCGCTCTTGGGCTTCGGGGGTGTTGGCGCGGCGGCGGGCACCGGCGGGGCCGGAACGGCGTCGGGGGTGATGGGGTCAGACATGGGTTCTCCTCTGGTTGCTGTGACCCGGTGTCGTCACCGGAACCTGCCGGAGGCAAGTCGCACAGTCGATCAGCGACCCCCGACATTTTCGTGACGTGCGATCAGGATTCGAGCCTTTCGGCCACGCGAGGCCGATATTCTGAGCCCCAGCCGCAGGGAAGGGACGGATGAGCAACTTCGACTTCCTGCGCGCCGGGTGGCCCGAGATCGCCGAAGAGGCTCGCCGTGCGGAGCACTACACGAACGGTGACCCGCGTTCTTCGCTCTTCTACGCCCGCCGCTCCATTGAGCTCATGGTCAACTGGCTCTATCGGGCGGATGCCACGCTCCGCAAGCCCTACAAGAACGATCTCGCCGCGCTGCTCTACGAGCCCAGCTTCAAGCGCCTCGTCGGCCCGGGGATCCACACCAAGCTCGACCTGATCCGCAAGCAGGGCAACTCCGCCGTGCAC
>JBAQPI010000303.1:0-2022 GCA_049305635.1 Rhodoglobus sp.
GGGTCGGGCTGGGCGAGCCATCGGCGACCGTCACCGCCGAGGCGCTCGCCGAGGCTGCGGTGCGCTTGGTCGGCGACGCGCGCCGCACGGGCGCCGATCGCCTTGCGGCGCGTGCACGGCAGGAGCGTGACGCGCTCGACACCGCCGGAGTCGCCGACCGCGAGCGGGGGCGATACGAGCGGCGTTTCCTGAAGCTCGTTCCGCAATGGGACGGCATGACGCGGATCATCGGTCTCCTCGACCCCGAGAGCGCGGCGCTGGTGGCCGATGCCTTCGATCGCGTCACCGCGCCCCGGCGCGGCGGGCCGCGCTTCGTCGACACCGCGGATCGCGCCCGCGCCGAGGCGATCGCCGTCGATCCGCGCAGCACCGACCAACTGCTGCATGACGCATTCGTCCAGATGGTCGACATCGCCGCGAGAGCGGACCATATGACGGTGTTCGGCGCCCACCGGGTCGCGGTCCGCGTCCACGTCTCGATGGCCGATCTCGAGGCGCGCCGCGGTTCCGGCAGGCTGGAGGGTCAGACGGATGAGGTGTCAATCGCGACCGTGGAGCGGCGCGTCTGCGACGCCGGGATCATCCCGATCGCCTTCGACACCGACGGTCAGGTGATCAACGTCGGCCGCGACCAGCGCAACTTCACCTCCCGCCAGCGGATCGGGCTGGCCGCGCGGGACGGCGGCTGCGTCTTCGGCGAATGCGATCGCCCGCCCTCCTGGTGCGAGGCACATCACATCGACGAATGGCTTCGAGACCGGGGGCGCACGGACATCGCCGACGGCGTGCTGCTGTGCCGCTTCCATCACCTGCTGGTGCACAACCAGGGCTGGCGGATCGTCCGCGAGGGCGCGCACTATTCCGCGGTGCCGTCGGCTGGCACCGGTCGAGATCCCGTTCCGCTCCGAGCCGCGACCGCGCTTCGCGCGGAGGGACGTACGCCCAACGCGAAACGGGACTCAGCCCGCGGTCCGGGAATTGACCGGCATCAGGCCGGGCACTACTCTTGATGACGTGTGCGCTTTGCCGCGCCTTGACGCATGCGTCGTGGTCCGGCACTCCACATCACCGGGATTCGTCCGTCGGACGGCCCCCACGGCATACCCATCGAATCGTCGAGCTACTCGGCGTGCCGTCGGGTGAGATGTCAAACACATCAAACCGCTGTCACCGTGCAGCACCACCAAGGAGTTACCCCAGTGCCTACCATCCAGCAGTTGGTGCGGAAGGGACGCTCGCCGAAGGTCACCAAGACCAAGGCGCCCGCCCTCAAGTCCAACCCGCAGCAGCGCGGCGTCTGCACGCGCGTCTACACCACGACCCCCAAGAAGCCGAACTCCGCGCTTCGCAAGGTGGCTCGTGTCAAGCTCTCCAACGGCACCGAGGTGACCGCCTACATCCCCGGTGAGGGCCACAACCTCCAGGAGCACTCGATGGTGCTCGTGCGCGGCGGTCGTGTCAAGGACCTGCCCGGCGTTCGCTACAAGATCGTGCGCGGCGCGCTCGACACCCAGGCCGTCAAGAACCGCAAGCAGGCTCGCAGCCGCTATGGAGCGAAGTTGGACAAGAAGTAATGCCTCGTAAAGGACCGGCGCCCAAGCGCCCCGTCGTCGCAGACCCCGTCTACGGCGCCCCGATCGTCAGCCAGCTCGTCAACAAGATCCTGCTCGACGGCAAGAAGGGCCTCGCCGAGCGCATCGTCTACGGTGCACTCGAGGGCGTCGCCTCGAAGTCGGGACAGGATGCGGTGGCCACCCTCAAGAAGGCGCTCGACAACGTGCGCCCCACCCTCGAGGTCAAGTCGCGTCGCGTCGGCGGCTCCACCTACCAGGTGCCCGTCGAGGTCAAGGCGCACCGCGCCAACACCCTCGCCCTGCGCTGGCTCACGAGCTACGCCAAGGGTCGCCGCGAGAAGACGATGACCGAGCGTCTCACCAACGAGATCCTCGACGCGTCGAACGGTCTCGGCGCCGCGGTCAAGCGCCGCGAGGACACCCACAAGATGGCCGAGTCCAACAAGGC
>JBAQPI010000304.1:0-3586 GCA_049305635.1 Rhodoglobus sp.
CGTAGACCTCGTCGCGGGTGGTGCGGGTGCGGGTGGCATCCAGCACCGCGGGGTCGGTGACGGAGGAGACGACGACGGTGTGCTTGCGGGTGAGCTGCGGCAGCACGCCGAGCAGCCCGCGCGCGGCGCCGGGGGCGTCGATCGTCGTCGCGAGCACGACGAGCGCGCGCTGCGCGGTGACCGAGCGGATGAGTCCCGGCACCGAGGCCCAGTCCATCTCGATGAGTTCGGGCTCCACGGGCGCCATGGTCGAGACCATGCGTGAGAGCAGTTCGGCGCCGGTCGCGCCCTGCACCCGGCCGCGCACCCGGCGGTCGAAGATGACGAGGTCGACGCGGTCCCCGGCGCTCGAGGCGAGGGCCGCGAGCAGCAGCGCCGACTCGAAGGCCGTGTCGATGCGCGGCTCGTTGTCGATGCGCGCCGCCGAGGTGCGGCCGCTGTCGATGAGGATGACGACCCGCCGATCCCGCTCCGGTCGCCACGTGCGCACCACCAGCCGCGGTCCCGTCGGCTCGAGCCGGCGGGCGGTCGCGCGCCAGTCGATCGAGCGCACGTCGTCGCCGCGCACATAGTCGCGCAGGCTGTCGAACTCGGTGCCCTGGCCGCGCACCATGACGCTCGTGGCGCCGTCGAGTTCGCGCAGGCGGGCCAGCCGGGACGGCAGGTGCTTGCGGGAGTTGAACGGCGGCAGCACCGAGATCGCGCCGGGCACGGCGATCGTCGCCTGCCTCGCCGCGAGCCGGAACGGGCCGAAGGAGCGGATCGTGACGTGCTCGGCCCGGCGTTCGCCACGGCGGAACGGTGTGAGCACCGTCGTGAGGGCGCGTCGCTCGCCCGCGGGCACGTCGAGACGCGTTCGCCGCGGGGCCGCCCCGGCTGAGGGCTGCCAACCGTCCCGCAGCAGTCCGTGCACGCGCCGCCTGCCGGCGTTCGTCACCACGAGCGTCGACCGAGCGCTCTCGCCCAGTCGCAGGCGGCCGGGCAGCTCCCGTTCGAATCGCAGCCGTCGCGGGGACCCCGCGATCGCGAGGTCGATGCCGGCGAGGGCGAGCACGCCGAGCAGCCACAGCCAGAACATCCCGGGCTCGCCGGTGATCACGATCGGCAGCACGCCGAGCGCGACGAGGGCGACGAACCAACCGGATATCGACACTTCGTGAAGTCCTTCCTCAACCTCGGTCGCAGGCTCCCTCGGCGCTGGCGTCGCGGATCGCTGACGCGATCCTCACAGCTCCAGCGCGCATGCGTCAGATCGGCACCTGCACCTGCTGGATGATCGAGCGCAGGATCGCGTCGGCCGAGATGCCCTCGAGCTCGGCCTCCGGACGAAGCTGGATGCGGTGCCGCAGCACCGGCAGCGCCATCGCCTGCACATGGTCGGGCGTCACCCCGTCGACGCCGCCCAGCCACGCCCAGGCCTTGCTCGCGTTCAGCAGCGCGACCGCGCCGCGGGGGCTCACCCCGAGCTTGACCGAGGGGCTCTGCCTGGTCGCGCGCGCGAGATCGACGGCATAGCCGATGACGTCGGCCGAGGCGCCCACCTTGGCGACCGCCGCCTGGGCCGCCGCGAGCTGCGTCGCGTCGAGCACGGGCGTGACGCCGGCCGCGACGAGGTCGCGCGGATTGAAGCCGGCCGCGTGGCGTTCCAGCACGACGACCTCGTCGTCGCGCGCCGGCAGGTCGAGCACGAGCTTGAGCAGGAAGCGGTCGAGCTGGGCCTCGGGCAGCGTGTAGGTGCCCTCGTACTCGATGGGGTTCATGGTCGCCGCGACCATGAACGGCACGGGCAGCTTGCGGGTCTCGCCGTCGACCGAGACCTGCCGCTCCTCCATCGCCTCGAGCAGCGCCGACTGGGTCTTCGGCGGGGTGCGGTTGATCTCGTCGGCGAGCAGGATGTTCGTGAACACCGGGCCGGGGCGGAACTCGAACTCGCCCGCCTTCGCGTCGTAGACGAGGGAGCCCGTCACATCGCCCGGCATCAGGTCGGGCGTGAACTGCACCCGCTTGGTCTCGAGCTCGAGCGCGTGGCTCAGGGTGCGCACGAGCAGGGTCTTCGCGACGCCCGGCACGCCCTCGAGCAGCACGTGCCCGCCGGCGAGCAGGGCGATCGTCAGCCCCGTGACCGCCGGCTCCTGCCCGACGACCGCCTTGCCGACCTCGGTGCGCAACTGGGCGAAGGCCTCCCGCAACTGGGCATCAGTCATGGTCCGATTCTTCCTTAGGGTCGGGTCGCCGCGGCGACGTCGCGTTCGAGTCTGAGCAGGGCGTCCGAATACGCCACGAGCTCGGCGTCGGTGGCGGGCACGGCGTCAACGAGGAGCGAGCGGATGTCAGCCACCTGCGCCCCCGTGAGCTCCGCGATCGCGGTGACGACCTCATCCACCGAGGCCACCCGCGGCAGGCCGCCCGCGATCGCGAGCCGCTGCAGCGCGCCGACCCGGAGTGCATCGAGCGCCCGCAGCCTCGAGGAGGACTTCTCGTACAGCCGCGCCCGGCCGAGCATCGTCTCACTGGAGCGCACCGTCACCGGCAGGTTCTCGATCACGAGCGGCCCGAGGCGGCGGCCGCGCCAGATCGCGGCCGCGACGAAGGCGAGCACGAGCAGGCTCAGCACGGGGGTGACCCAGGCGGGGGTGAGCTCGCCGAGGGTCTCCGGCGCGGTCGCCGGCAGGTCGGCGAAGGTCGGCAGGTACCAGACCAGGTGCTCGTGGGCGCCGAGCAGGTTGAGGGCGAGCGCGGCGTTGCCGTCGCGGATGATGGCCTCGTTGCTCAGGGCGCCCGTCGTGCCGAGGATCACGAGCCCGTCCGGCAGGGCGACCAGGGAGACGACGCCGTCGCCGGAGCCGAGGCATCCCGTCGCACCTGCCGTGTCGTCGACGATTCGATAGCCGACTGCCTCGCCCGAGACCGTGCCGGCCTTCTGCACCGCGGGCACGTCGCAATCGGCCTCGAGGGCCTCGTTCACGACCCCGGCCTGGGCGACGCCCGGTGCGATCGCCTGCAACTGGCCGAAGCCCGGATCGACGAGCACGACGGTGCCGGCGAGCGAGACCGCCTCGCGCAACTGCGCGTCGTCGAGGTAGAGGTCGAGGTCGTAGACCAGCAGCGTCGTCTGGTCGGGGGCGTCGATCGCCTCGCGCGTCTCGTCGAGGGTGTCCGTCGCGGTGACCTCGAGGCCCTGCTGGCGCAGCACCTCGGCCAGGGCCATCGCCCCGGCTGGCGCCGCGTTCGTGGAGTCGAGGGGCCGGCCGGCGCCCGCCGAGCCCGCAGCGAGCAGCGAGATGATCGCGATCGCGAGGGCGAACACCGCCGCGCCGACCCAGAACGCGGCGCGCCTGAGGACGCGCCCCGTGGTCGGGGTCAGCACCCGCTGCTCGGTGTCGGTCACGGGGCCGCCGGTTCGAGGTTCGCGCGCGCGGAGCGCAGGTCCGCCTCGAGGGCGGCGATCGCGCGGTACTGCTCCTGGCGGCCTTCACGCCCGAGGTAGCGCACGTCGTCGAAGGCGACGGCGCTGCCGGCCAGCCGCTCGGCGAGGGCCGGGAAGGCGCGGCCGGCGCGCGCGGCGAAGTCGTGCGCGGTCGTGCCC
>JBAQPI010000305.1:0-9033 GCA_049305635.1 Rhodoglobus sp.
GGAGGTCCGGACCGGGCAGCGTGGCGACGGCATCCAGCAGGGCGCCCGGTGCGAAGTCGGCGCCGTAGTCCGCGGGGGGCAGGCCGAGGAAGAACAACTGGTCCCCCTCGAACTCGGCGGCGATGAGGGGCGCGATCGTGGCCTTCGCCTGGGACGTGACCACGACCACCGCGTCGGGCTGCTCCGCGGCGAAGGCCGCGACCGCGGCGTCGATCGTGCCGCCGGCGTCGAGGGATGCGGTGGCGAGCACCTCGATGCCGTTGCGCTCCAGGGCAACCGTCACGGCATCCGTGAGTGCCTCGCCGCACCCCTCGGTCTGGGTCAGGAGCCCGACCGTCCCCGCGCCGCTCGCGGCGACCTGCTCGGCGAGCACGTCGCCCTCGAACGTGCACGGCGGCGCGGTGCGCCAGTAGAGTCCGTCGTCGGCGAAGTCGCTGAAGTCGGTCGCGTTGTTGGCCGGGGAGATCATGGGCACGCCTGCATCGACGACGGTCTGGATGACCTTCTTGGAGACGCCGTTCGACAGCGGCCCGACGAGGGCGTCCACGCCGAGGGTGAGCAGGTCGGCGACGGAGGTGACCCCCGTCTCGCCCGCACTGTCTCCGGCGTCGCGATACTCGACCGCGAGCGTGATGGGCACCCCCGCGGCGTTGACGTCGTCGACCGCGAGCTGCACGGCGGCCCGCGTGCCGGGACCGAAGGCGGCGATCACCCCGGTGTCGGGCAGGAGGGCGCCGATCGTCATCGCGAGCTCCTCACGCGGTTCGGCGGTGGGTTCGGCGGGGGCGGCGGCGCACCCGGCGAGCAGACCGATGGAGAGCCCGATGGCCGCCGCGGGCAGCACTGCTGCGGTGATCGACTTCACTGGAGTTCTCCTTCGCGCGGGCGCTCGGGCGCGAACCGCCCGACCAGAATACCGGGGCGGGCCGGCGCTCAGCCGACCGTGAGGCCGCGCTGCAGCACGAACTTGTTGTCCCCGTCGTAGGCGTAGACCCCGTAGTAGCCGGATTCGACGTCTCCGGCACCCGTGAGATCGACCGATCCGGAGAGGCCGTCGTAGTCGATGTCGTCCTGGGTCTTGAGCACGTCGAGGCACTCGCCGAAGCTCGTGCACTTGATCCCGCCGACCGAGACGTCGATGAGCGCGGCGGCGATCGAACGACCGCCATCATCCCCGGCGACGATCGCGGCCAGGGCCGCGAGGATCGTCGCGTCGTAGGCCTCGGTGGAGTACCGGAAGCTCCCGAGATTCGGGTCGGATTGCTTGAGCCTCGCCTTGAACCCGTCATCGGGCTCGACACCGTCGATGATGCCGTTGACGCCCGCGAGCGTTCCGGGCGGGAAGGCCTGGTTGTAGTCGCCGGTGTTCTGGGTCGTCAGCCACAGCTTTCCCGCGCCGTATCCGGCGGCCAGCGTCTGCGCGATGAGCGCCTTGGTGAGGTCGAAGCTCGAGTAGGCGCTCGCGAGCACGACCGCTTCGGGCTCGGCCGCCTTGAGCTCGGCGATCACGGGCGCGAGATCCGTGGTGGCGGCGGGGAAGCCCTCGGCCAGGACGAGCTCGCCGCCCTCGGCCTCGAGCCCGGCCTCGAGCGTCTGCGCGAGCGACTCGCCGAGGGAGTCGTCCACGTAGAGCAGGGCGACCTTCTTGCCTGCGAGCTCCTGAGCGAGGGCCAGGCCCTGCAGGCCGTAGGACGGGATCGTGCGGAACAGGTAACCCGCATCCTCGATGGTGGTCAGCTCCGGCAGGGTCGCCGCGGGCGAGATGAGGGCGACCTTGGCCTTCAGGATGGTCGGCACGAGCCGCTGGGCGATGGCGGAGGAGGTCGGGCCGACCACGACATCCACCCCCTTGGCGACGAGGTCCGCGAACGAGGCCTCGGCGATCTGGTTGCCGGCCTCGCCGGAGTCGCGGTGGAAGACCTCGACGGGTACGCCGCCGACACCACCGGCTTCGTTGATCTCGCGCACGGCGACCTCGACGCCCGCGACCTGTGCGGGCGCGAGGAACGCGAAGGGGCCGGAGGTCGGGACCAGGGTGCCGATGCGCAGCACGCCGTCACCGCTCGGCGTGACGGTCGGGGTGGGGGTCGGGGTGGGCATGGCCACCGAGCCGCAGGCTCCCAGTGCGAGCGCGACGCAGCCCGCGAGGGTGAGACTCAGGACGGCGCGCGCGCGCGACATGACCGCTCCCTTCGGGTGTGTGCCCTGGCGAACCTGCCGCCGGTCGACGCTCGAACATTACCGCCGTCCGGCTCCCTGGCGGCTATGGCGCGCCCTGCGCAGTCGCGGCGGCGATCCCGCGCTGGCGCCCCGCGTGCCGGAACATGTCGATCGTGAGGATCGCGAGCGCGAGCCAGACGATGCCGAATCCGATCCAGCGCTCGAGCGGCATCGCCTCGCGCAGCAGCACGACGCCGACGAGGAGTTGCAGGATCGGCGTGATGTACTGGGTGAGTCCCATGGTCGACAGCGGCAAGCGCCTGGCCCCGGCAGCGAACAAGAGCAGCGGCGTTGCCGTCGCCACGCCGAGCGAGAGCATGAGCACGGCGTGCGCAGGGCCGAGCGTCGCGAGCGTGATGCCCGAGGTGGTGCCCACCACGACGAGGGCGACAACCGCGAGCGGCGCGAGGATGGCGGTCTCCACCGCGAGACCGCTCACGGCATCCGCACGCGGGCCGACCCGGTTCTTGGCGTAGCCGTACAGGCCGAAGCTCACGGCGAGCACGAGCGCGATCCACGGGAACGAGCCGTAGCCGACCGAGATGACGATCACGGCGATCGCGCCGACGCCGACCGAGACCCACTGCAGGAGGCGGAGCCGCTCGCGCAGCAGCACGACTCCCAGGAGCACCGTCACGATGGGATTCGTGAAGTAGCCGAGGGACGCCTCGACGACGCGGCCGCTGACGCTCGCGTAGACGTACACGCCCCAGTTGACGAGGATGAGCGCGCTCGCGATCCCCAGGGTGCTCACGGCCGCGCGATCCTTCAGGAGGGCGACCAGCCGCGGCCAGCCGCGGACGAGGGTGATGACGATCGCGCAGAACACGAGCGAGAGCACGATGCGCCAGGAGACGATCTCGACGGGCCCGGCATCGCGGAGCGCGTAGAACAGGATGGGCAGCACGCCCCACAGCAGGTAGGAACCGATCGCGAAGGCGAGCCCGCTGCCGGAGACCCGCTCGTCCGGCGTCGTCGTGGATGGCACGTGCCCCACTGTAACCGCCCGCCGGGCATGCGGAGGGCCCGGCGGCAGTGCCACCGGGCCCTCCAGACCGTTCTCGAACGGAACTAGCGCACGACCACCGCGAGCACGTCGCGGGCCGAGAGCACGAGCAGGTCGTCGCCGCCGTACTTGACCTCGGTTCCGCCGTACTTCGAGTAGATCACCTTGTCACCGACCGCGATGTCGAGGGGCACGCGGTTGCCGTTGTCGTCGATGCGACCGGGGCCGACGGCGACGACCTCGCCCTCCTGGGGCTTCTCCTTCGCCGTGTCCGGGATGACGAGACCGGAGGCGGTGGTCTCCTCCGCCTCGACCTGCTTGATGACGATGCGATCCTCGAGCGGCTTGATGGACACCGACACGGTTGACCTCTTCCTTCTACAAAATCCTGGGGCTGGCACCCTCACTGCGAGAGTGCCAGAAGCAATCATAGGGCTTCATTGGCACTCGATCAACGTGAGTGCCAACCTTGCGGCCCGGCTCGACCATACTGGAGCCATGGATGCCGCCGAGCTGCGCGAGTTGCTCTCGACCGAGGGACTGCGGCTGCTCGACTCCCTGCCGGCGTACTCCTCCACCGCGGACGTCGTGCGCATGGTCGCCGACCTGCGCAAGGCCGGGCACTCCCCCGCCCTCGTCGCGGCGGTGCTCGCGCAGTCCAGGCTGCGTTCGCGGGCGTTCGCGAAGTTCGGGGCCTTCGCCGAACGCCTGCTCTTCACCGAGGCGGGGCTCGAGCAGGCCACGCGCCTGAGCGTCGCGGCGCAGCACGCCGGCCGGTTCTCCCGGGCCGGCATCGGCCGGGTCGCCGACCTCGGCTGCGGCATCGGCGCGGATGCCCTCGCCGTCGCCGCACTCGAGCTCGAGGTCACGGCGGTGGAGCGCGACGAGGTGACGGCCGCGGTCGCGGCCTACAACCTCGCACCGTTCTCGAACGCGCGCGTCGAACTCGCGGACGCCGTGACCTTCGACCTCACGGGCATCGACGGCGTGTTCCTCGATCCCGCCAGGCGGGCCGGCGCGAAACGACTCAAGGACCCCGCCGACTGGTCGCCGTCCCTCGCCTTCGCGTTCGGACTCGCCGCCCGGCTGCCCACAGGGGTCAAGCTCGGGCCCGGGATCGATCGCGAGCTCATCCCGCCCGACGCGGAGGCGCAGTGGGTGTCCGCCGATCACGAGGTGGTCGAGCTCGGCGTGTGGTTCGGGCCGCTCGCGCGCACCGGTGTTCGCCGCGCCGCGCTCGTGCTCGGGGAGCACGGCACGGCGGAGATGGTCGCGGGCGCCGACAGCGAGGATGCGGAGAGCGGGAGCCTCGGACAGTACCTCGTCGAGCCCGATGGCGCCGTCATCCGCGCCCGCCTGATCGGCGATCTCGCGCGCGACCTGGGCGGACGCATGCTCGACCCGACGATCGCCTACATCACGACCGACAGCGAGCCGCGCACGCCCTTCGGGGCGGCCTTCCGCGTGCTCGAGGACTTCCCGCTCGACAAGCGCACCCTCAAGCGCGAACTCGCCGCGCGCGGGATCGGCACGCTCGAGATCAAAAAACGCGGGGTCGACGTGGACCCCGCGCGATTCCGCGCCGACCTCGGCCTGAAGGGCGAGGAGAGCGCGACGCTCGTGCTGACGAGGACCGCGGGCAAGCGCCGCGCGATCCTCGCCGAGCGACTTCAGCCGTAGTACCCGGCCGAGAAGATCGCGATGAGCGACACGATGAGGACGAGCCCGAAGATCAGGCCGATGAGGATGCCGAGGTAGCCCGTGATGAGGCCCGTGATCCAGAAGCCGCGGGCGTAGGGCTGGCGCTTCTGCGCGAGGTGCCCGGTGACGACGGCCGCGATCGAGGCGAGGAAGCCGAGGCCGAACCAGACCAGGAGCAGGCCGCCGATGCCGCAGACGAACGAGGTGATCGCGAGGCCCTGCGGAGGTCCCGCGGGAACCGGGGCGTAGGCGGCGGGAGGTGCACCGTACGGGGATGCGGACGGCGCCGCGACCGGCGGCGCTACGGGTGCTGCCGGTGCCGCGGGGGTGGGCGCGGGGACCGCGGGCGGCGGCTCGACGGGAGGGAGCCCGGCACCGGTGGGCGGGACGGGAACGGGAGGTACTGCGTCATCCTTGGCCATGTTCCGACCCTAACCCCTGCGCGGCCGGGCTGGGCGGAACGACGAACGCGACGCCACCGTCTCGGGCGCTGGCCCGTGGCGACGTCGCGTTCGACGTCTGATCAGCCGATCAGTAGGTGTACGGCACGCTGCTCAGGAACAGCAGCGGGAGCACCGCACCGATGATGATGAAGAGCACATAGAGCACCGTGAAGACGATGCCGAGGATGATGCCGGCCTTCGCGAGGCCGGCGCCGCCCTCACCGCTGGTCTTGATCTGGTTCTGGGCGATGAAGCCCAGGATGATGCCGACCGGCGCGATGACGAACGCGGCGATGAGCGAGATGATCGCGAGGACGTTGGTGGGAGCCGCGGCGGGCGCGGGCGTGGGTGCAGTCATGGTCGGTTCCTTACTGGTGAGCGAACGTGAGCGGTGCCCATCGTGGCAGCCGCCCGCTGGGGTGTCAACGGTGACTTCGGCGTGTTACGACTGGATCACCGTCACCGGGAGCGTCGAGTCCGCCCCGAACCCGAGACCGGAGGGCGCCCTGCCCGCCGCGAGGAGCTGAGCGCCGAGGGCGGCGATCATGGCGCCGTTGTCGGTGCACAGGCTCAGCGGCGGGATGCGCAGGGCGATCCCCGCCGCAGCGCAGCGCTCGGCCGCGAGTTGCCGCACGCGGGCGTTGGCGACCACGCCGCCGCCGAGCAGCAGGCGAGGCACCCCGAGATCGGTGCACGCCGCGACCGCCTTGGCGAGCAGCACGTCGGCGACGGCCTCGCGGAAGCCGGCCGCGACATCCGCGATCGGCACCTCGCGACCGGCGTCGCGTTCGCGCTCCACCCACCGGGCGACCGCCGTCTTGAGGCCGGAGAACGAGAAGTCGTAGCGGTGCCGCTGAAGGTCCTTGGGCAGGCTGAGCCCGCGCGGGAAGCGGATCGCACGGGGGTCGCCGCCCTCCGCCGCGCGATCGATCTCGGGGCCGCCAGGGTAGGGCAGCCCGAGCAGACGCGCGACCTTGTCGAAGGCCTCCCCCGCGGCGTCGTCGATCGTCTCGCCGAGCAGTTCGACGTCGTCGACGAGGTCGCGCACGTTGAGCAGCGAGGTGTGGCCGCCGGAGACGAGCAGGGCGATCGTGGGGTACTCGAGAGGATCGTGATCCAGCAGATCGACACCCACATGAGCCACGAGGTGGTTGACGGCGTACAGGGGCTTGCCGAGGGCGAGCGCGAGCGCCTTGGCGGCGCCGACCCCGACCATGAGCGCGCCGGCGAGGCCGGGTCCGCTCGCCACGGCGATCGCGTCGAGGTCGGCGAGCGCGATACCGGATCGGTCGAGTGCCTCCCGCAGAGTCGGGGTGAGGGCCTCGAGGTGCGCGCGCGCGGCGACCTCGGGCACGACGCCCCCGTAGCGCGCGTGCTCGTCCATGGACGAGGCGATGACGTTGGCGAGCAGCTCGGTGCCGCGCACGATGCCGACCCCGGTCTCGTCGCAGCTCGACTCGATGCCCAGGACCAGGGGATTCATGCCAGACCCACCCTCGCCTCGGGGATCGCCAGCCGCATGACGACGGCGTCGATGCCGCCCCCGTAGTAACCGGGTCGCACCGCGATCCGCTCGAACCCCAGCGACTCGTACAGCGCCTGCGCGCCCGGGTTGTCGGCGCGCACCTCGAGGAATATCTCCTGCACCCCGCGGTCGCGCGCCTCGGCGATGAGCGAGCCCATGAGCACTCGGCCGAGCCCGGCGCGCCGGGCGCCCGGGACGACCGCGATGGTCTGGATATCGGCCTGTTCCCCGCCGCGCGGCGCCCGCAGGCCCGCGTAGCCCTCGATCCGTCCGGGGTCGGCGAGCGGGAAGGCGACGAGGTAGTAGCCGTGCCGGTCGGCGAGCTCCGCGGCCATGGTCGACCGCGACCAGTCGTCGGGGGCGAACACGGCCGACTCGATCGCCATGACCGCGTCGAGGTCGTCGGACGTCGCGCGCCGCAACTGCCAGGTCATCCGGTCACCCGTTTCGGGCCGGCGGACGGCGTGACGTCCGGCGAGCGCAGATACAGCGGCTGGTCGGCGGCGAAGCTGCGGCCGTTGGCAGAGAGGGCCTCCGCGAGGAGTCCGAGGTGCGCCGCCGAGACGGCGTGCGCCTGCACGAGGCGGTGCCCGGGAAGCCCGGCTCCGCCGGCGGGGGCGAGGGATGGCCCGTGCGTGCGGACGGGGATGCCCGCGGCATCCAGCCCGCTGTAGGCCGACCAGAAGACCTCGCGCCGCCGGGCGTCGGTCGTCACGACGATCGGCTCGTCGACGCCCCACGCGAGCGCGTCGTGGCTCGCGACCGGCACGACCGGCCTGCCGATGCCGAACGCGAAGGCGCGCGCCGCGGCGATGCCCACCCGCAGGCCCGTGAACGGGCCCGGCCCCATGCCCGCCACGACACCGGACAGGGTGGTCACATCGATCCCCTCGATGCAGCGGGCGATGAGCTCGCCCACGAGTTCGGCGTGACCGCGGGGGTCGTCGGATTCGGCCAGCGCGAGGATGCCCGCCTCGCGATCGACGAGCGCGACGCTCGTGCCGGCGGAGGTGTCAATCGCCAGCAGCATCGACCCACCGTTCCCACCGCTCGCCGTGACCGGTGAGCGTCACCTCGCGGGGCTCGACCTCCGCCTCGGCCTCGCCGCCGTGGGGTCGCGAGATGTCGACCTCGAGCCAGTCCTGGGTGATGCCGTCGAGCAGGCCCGCTCCCCACTCCACGACGACGATGGATGCCGCGAAGTCGAGGTCGAGGTCGTCGAGCTCGAGCGCGCTGCCCAGCCGGTACGCGTCGACGTGCACCAGCGGTGCCCCGTGCTCCCGCGGATGCGTGCGGGCGAGCACGAAGGTGGGACTCGTCACCGCGCCCCGCACCCCCAGGGCCGCGCCGATGCCGCGCGTGAGCGTGGTCTTGCCCGCGCCGAGCTCGCCGTTCAGCAGCACGAGGTCCCCGGCCCTCAGCTCCGCCGCGATGCGGGCACCGAGTTCGGCCATCGCATCCGGGGTCGCGATCATCACGGCAGGTACTCGCGGGTGACGCGGTGGCCGATCCGCGTGACGATCTCGTAATTGATGGTGCCGGCGGCCTCGGCCCAGTCGTCGGCGGAGGGCACGCCCCTCGCCGGGTCGCCGAACAGCACCGCCCGGTCGCCGACCACGACGAGGTCGTCGCCGACGTCGACGACGATCTGGTCCATGGCCACCCGCCCGGCCACGGGGTAGGTGGTGCCGTTGATCGACACCGGGCCCCGGCCCGAGGCCTGGCGCGGCACGCCGTCGGCATAGCCGAGCGGCACGAGCGCGAGCGTCGTCTCGCGCTCGGTGACGTGATCGTGGCCGTAGGAGACCCCGGTTCCCGCGGCGACGCGCTTGACCGAGACGATCGCGGCGTCGAGCGTCATCGCCGGGCGCAGCGCGGGGCCGCCTTCGACCGCGCGCAGGCCATAGGCGCTGATCCCGAAGCGCACGAGCCCGTGCCGTGCGGCCGGCATCGTGATGGCCGCGGCGGTCGCGGCCAGGTGCACGAGCTCGGGGGCGAGCCCCGCGGCCCGAGCCGCGCCGATGGCCTCGTCGAAGGCGGCGGCCTGGGCCGCGTCATCCGCACCCGCCAGGTGGCTCCAGAGGCCGCGCACCAGGATGCGGCCGGCGCGCTCGTGTGCCGCAGCCGCCGCGAAGAGC
>JBAQPI010000306.1:0-5573 GCA_049305635.1 Rhodoglobus sp.
ACTAACCATGGGCACGAATGCCAAGCTGTTCTGGATCCTTGCCGGGTTCTTCTTCCTCGTGGACGCGATCTACATCACGTGGTCGCTCTTGGTCTCGGCGAGTCCGGCAACCGGGGCCGCCCCGACCATCGAGTGGGCCGGAACGATCGCGATCGGCCTGTGCGGGGTGCTGTCGTTGCTCATCGCCTTCTATCTGCAGCGCATCCACGGTTCCCAGCAGGCCGAGCTTCCCGAGGATCGCCTCGATGCCGAAATCGACGACGGCGACCCCGAGCTCGGGCATTTCAGCCCGTGGAGCTGGTGGCCGCTCATGCTCGCGGCAAGCGCCGCGCTGCTCATTCTGGGCCTCGCGATCGGACCGTGGATCGCGTTCATCGGCCTGCCCATTCTGCTGGTGAGCCTCGTCGGCTGGGTCTACGAGTACTACCGGGGCGACTTCAGCCACTAGCGTCCACCGCCCGTCGAACGACGTGGCGCAGGGCTCTCGGTGCGGGTCTCGTCTCAGCGCACGTTGAGATGACGGAGCTTCTGCGGGTTGCCGATGCCGCGGATCGCGGTGACGCGCGTCTCGTCGAAGTCGAACGACAACACCGTGAGCACGCGCCCGTCGCGTCGGGCGACCACGCCGGGCTCGCCGTTGACCTCGGCCTCCTCGAAGGCGAGGGATGCGCCGGCGAACCCGGCGAGCAGCTGGCGCGCGACGCGGTCGGCGCCGACGAGTTCCTCGCTCGGTGCGCCGGGGATGAGCCCGCCGTGGTCGAAATCGCCGTGCACATCGGGGGCGAGCACGGCGATGAGGCCCTCGAGGTCGCCCTCGGCGCAGGCGCGCGCGAAGCCCTCGGCGAGAGCGCGGGCCACCGCCGGGTCCGGACTGAATCGCCGTTGCCCGTCCTCCTGCACCCGCCGCCGCGCGCGGCTCGCGAGTTGCCGGCTGCTGCCGGCGGTGACACCGAGGATCTCGGCGATGCTGGCGAAGTCGAGCTGGAACACGTCGTGCAGGATGAACGCGGTGCGCTCGGCGGGGCTCAGCCGTTCGAGCGTGACGAGCAGCGCCATGCGCACCGACTCGTCGAGCGTCACCCGGTCCTCGGTCGAGAGCCCTTCGTCGGCGAGGATCGGCTCGGGCAGCCACGGCCCGACATAGACGCGACGGGAGTGCTCATGCGCCCGCAGCCGGTCGACCGCGCGGCGGGAGGCGACGGTGACGAGCCAGGCGCGCGGGTCGTCGATGGTCGCGGGGTCCTGGCCGAGCAGGCGCAGATAGGCATCCTGCACGACGTCCTCGGCGTCGGCGACCGAGCCCAGCACGCGGTAGGCGACGTCGCGCACCAGGTGGCGGTACTGGTTCCACCAGGTCTCGATCACGGGGTCTCTTGCAGCGCTCATGCAGATACGACGATCCAGCACGAACGGATGTGACGCAAGTCGTCACATCGCCGCGGGCTCATCCGTCACCTCTGGCATGAAGACCACGACAATCCCCATTCCCCGCCCCGACTGGCTCAGTACCGACCTCTGGCCGTGGGAGGTGCGCACGCTCGACCACGGCGGCGCGCGCATCGCCTACACCGACACCGGCTCCGGTCCCGCCCTGCTGCTCGTGCACTCGGGCACCTGGAGCTTCGTCTGGCGCGACCTCATCCGTCTGCTGGAGACCGACTTCCGCGTGATCGCGTTCGATCCACCCGCGATGGGACTCTCCGACACCGGGGCGGGCGCCGGCATCTCCCAGACGGCGGATGCGGTCGACGCGATCGTCACCGGCCTCGACCTGCGCGAGGTCACCCTCGTGCTCCACGACCTCGGCGGTCCTGCAGGGCTCGACGCCGCATCCCGCTGGCCGGACCGAGTCATCGGGCTGGCCGCGGTCAACTGCTTCGGCTGGCGTCCCGATACCGCCCCGTTCCGCGCGATGCTGCACATCGTCGGCAACGGCGCGTTCCGCGAGTTCGACGCCGTCACCGACCTCTTGCCTGCGATGTCCGCCACCAGGTTCGGGGTCGGGCGGCGCTTCTCGAAGGCCGACCGCGCCGCCTACCGCCGCGGCTTCGGGCCGCGCGGCCGGCGAAGCTTCCACCGGAACATGGCCTCCGCCATCGACCACGACTTCACGGCCGTGGATGCCGGGCGCGAGGTCGTCGCCGCGAAGCCGATCCTCACCGTGTTCGGGGAGCACAACGACCCGCTAGGCTTCCAACCGCGCTGGCGCGAGACCGGGACCGATGTCGAGCAGGTCGTCGTGCCGAGCGGCCTCCACTTCCCGATGTGCGACGACCCGGACCTGGTGGCCGCCGCGATCGAGGACTGGTACGCCCGGAAGCTGGCACGTCCCGTGCGCTGAGGGAGCCCGGCGGTGGTCGTGGCCGTCACGACGTGCGGTTGCGCCCGCCGCCGAGCTCACCCAGGTGGCTGTGCTGGAAACGATCCGGGAACTTGAGGCCATAGCCGAGCAGCCGGTCGACGGCGATGTGGAACGCCCACGCGAGTCCGACGAGGCCGAGGGCTGGCGCGACCACGAGGACGCCGAGCAACCCCAGCAGCACGGGGATCGCATAGGAGTGACCGAGGTTGTACGTCCACGCTCCGACGCGCGGGGAGACCGCGTAGCCCAGCGCGGAGAGGTCGAAGACGAGGAACAGCACCGGCAGCCACCACCAGGCGTGGCCGAGCTGGACGAAGGCGACCACGACGCCGACCGCGATGATGCCGCTCTCGGCACGCTGGAACCACACGGGGAGGTTCACGATGCCCTCGATTCGAGCACGCCTGCGCTTCTCGCCTCGGTCACGATCCCCGTGCCGCGGGCCGTGGTGGGTCTGGACATGTCGGCTCCTTGCCTGTCGGCACTCATCGTATTATGGTGAACGCTATACTATAGCGATTGCCATAGTCTATATCGAAAGGCCGTTCCGTGCCCGTCGTTACCGGTCAAGTGCCCGCCGGATCGCCAGTCCGGAACAGAAGGCCGATCTCATCTCCAGGTTCACCGACGTCATCGTCGAGGTGGAGAAGGCCGAACTCATCCGACCCTTCGTCTACGTGATCATCGACGAGACCGGCAGCGACGGCTACGGGCTCGGAGGGAACCCGGTCGGCGTGACGCCCGCCAAGGCTGCACAACGCTGAGCCTCAACGGGGCGCGGACACCTAGTGATGGTCGTGCTTCGACGCCTCGATCTCGGTGCTGGTCACGGGCGCGATCCGGTCTTCGAAGAAGACCCGCGAGAGGGCGGCGCGGAAGCGCTGCATCGGGGAGATGCGGCCCTTCTCGTCGGGACGCACCATGAGGGGCTGGTAGTCCGTGTAGCTGACGAGCTTCCACCGCTCGTATTCGTCGAGCTGCTGGTGCACCTCGATGTACTCGCCACCGGGCAGTCGCACGATGCGTCCGGATTCGAAACCGTGCAGGGCGATCTCACGGTCCTTCTTCTGCAGGCCGATGCAGACCCGATATGCGACGAAGAAGGCGATGATCGGCCCGAGGAAGAGCAGGATCTGGATGGAATGGGTTACCCACTCGATCGAGAGCTTGAAATGCGTGGCGATGAGGTCGGAGCCGGCCGCCGCCCACAACACCGCGTAGAACGTGACGCCGGCGGAACCGATCGCGGTGCGCATCGGGGCGTTGCGCGGTCGGTCGGCGATGTGGTGCTCGCGCTTGTCGCCCGTGATCCACGCCTCGAGGAACGGGTACAGGGCGACCACCGCGAGGAACAACGGCAGCACCAGGAGCGGCACGAGGATGTTGAGCGAGAGCGTGAAGCCCCAGAACTCGAGTTCCCAGCCGGGTGGCACGAGACGCAGCGCGCCGTCGGCGAAGCCGATGTACCAGTCCGGCTGCGTGCCCGCGGAAACGGGGGAGGGGTCGTAGGGGCCGTAGACCCAGATCGGGTTGATCTGGAACAGCGAGGCGATGAGCACGATCACGCCGAAGATGATGAAGAAGAAGCCACCGGCCTTCGCCGCGAACACCGGCATGATCGGCACACCGACGACGTTGTCGTTGGTGGCGCCGGGAGCAGCGAACTGCGTGTGCTTGTTGACGACCATGAGCAGCAGGTGCACCCCGAGCGCGGCGACCAGGATCGCCGGCAGCAGCAGGATGTGCAGCGTGTACAGCCGACCGACGATGTCGGTTCCGGGGAACTCCCCGCCGAAGAGCAGGTAGGAGATCCAGGTGCCGACGATGGGCACGCCCTTGATCATGCCGTCGATGATGCGCAGGCCGTTGCCCGAGAGAAGGTCGTCGGGAAGCGAGTACCCGGTGAAGCCCTCGGCCATCGCGAGGATGAAGAGCACGAAGCCGACGATCCAGTTGAGTTCGCGCGGCTTGCGGAATGCACCCGTGAAGAACACCCGGAGCATGTGCAGGCCGATCGAGGCGACGAACAGCAGGGCGGCCCAGTGGTGCACCTGACGCATGAGCAGGCCGCCGCGGATGTCGAAGGAGATGTCGAGCGTGGAGGCCATCGCCGCGGACATCTCGATGCCTTTGAGGGGCACGAATGAGCCGTCGTACTCGACCTCGACCATCGAGGCCTGGAAGAAGAAGGTCAGGAAGGTGCCGGAGAGCAGGATGACGACGAAGCTGTAGAGCGCGACCTCACCGAGCATGAACGACCAGTGGTCGGGGAAGATCTTGCGCCCGAGCTCCTTGACCGCGCCCGAGATGCTCGTGCGCTCGTCCACGTAGTTGGCGGCCCAACCGGTGAAGCGCATCCCCTTGCCCTGCGCGGCCTGGGTGGATGGACGGGTCTGCTGCGTGGTGCTCACAGGTTGCGCTCCCAGAAGCTCGGACCGACGGGCTCGGTGAAGTCGCTGCGCGCTACGAGGTAGCCCTCGTCGTCGACGGTGATCGGCAGCTGCGGAAGAGGACGTTTGGCCGGTCCGAAGATGACCGCGGCCTCTCGGGTGATGTCGAATTGCGACTGATGGCACGGGCAGAGCAGGTGGTGGGTCTGCTGCTCGTACAGGGCGACAGGGCAGCCCACGTGCGTGCAGATCTTGGAGTACGCGACGATGCCCTGGTAGCTCCAGTTCTCGCGCCCGGCGGAGACCTCGAGGTCGGTCGGGTCGAGGCGCATGAGGAGCACGGCGGCCTTGGCCTTCTCCTCGAGCTTGTGCTCGCTCTCGTTGAGTCCCTCGGGAATCACGTGGAAGACCGAGCCGAGCGTGACATCCGATGCCTTGATGGGCGTGCCGTTGGGGTCGCGCGTGAGGCGCACGCCCTTGTCCCACATGGTGTGCTTGAGCAGCGGGACCGGGTCCTCGGCGGGTGCGAGGTCGCGGAACAGCACGACGGCCGGCAGGGGAGCGACCACGAGCGCGCCGATGAGGCTGTTGCGGATGAGCTTGCGGCGGGTGAAGCCGGACTCCTTGTTGCCGAGGGAGAAGATCTCGACCGCACGGCTGCGGGTCGCGTCGCTGCCGCGCGTGCCGTGGCGCTCCTCGACCAGGTCGTGGCCGTCCATGAGCGCCTTCGACCAGTGCACGGCGCCGATGCCGATCGTGAGCGTCGCGAGCGCGATGGAGACTCCGAGCAGCAGGTTGTTCAGCCGCACCGAGCCCAGGTC
>JBAQPI010000307.1:0-3396 GCA_049305635.1 Rhodoglobus sp.
GGTCGCGGCCGTGATGCGCGCCCAGGATGCCCTGGGTCACGGCCAGGGCATCGTCGTGGCCAACCCCATACCCCTGGCGCAGCAGTGGGACCCGGCGGAGCACGATCGCGTGCTCGCGCTCGCGCTCGCCGAGGCGGCCGCCGCGGGCGTGACGGGCAAGGCCGTCACCCCGTTCCTGCTGTCGAGGATCGTGGAGCTCTCCGGCGGCCGCAGCCTCGAGGTGAACCTCGACCTCGCGCGCAACAACGTGCGGGTCGCCGGCCAGATCGCGACGGCGTGGGCGGCGCTGTCGTGAGTCCGCGCATCCTCGTGGTCGGGGATGTCATCGACGACATCGTCGTCATCCCCTCCGGCCCCATCCGGGTCGACACCGACACCCCGAGCGCGATCCGTCGCGTGCCCGGCGGCTCGGCCGCGAACACCGCCGCGTGGCTGGCTTCGCTCGGCGCCGCCGTGTCCTTCGTCGGCTGCGTGAACGCGGCCGACGTCGAACGGCACACGGCGCTGCTCCCCGGCGTCGACGTGCACCTGACGGCATCCGACGCCCCGACCGGCACGATCGTGATCCTCGTCGACGGCGAGCACCGCTCCATGCTCACCGAGCGCGGCGCCAACGCCGAGCTCGACCTCGACGACATCCCGGACGCGCTCATCGGTGATCACGTGCATCTGACGGGCCACACGATGGCCGCCTCCGACGGCAGCGGTTTCGCGCGCTTCATCGCCCGCGCGAAGTCGGTCGGCGCGACCGTCTCGGTGAGCCCCGGATCGGCCGCATACATCGCCGACCTCGGCGCCGAACGGTTCACCGAGGTGATCGCGGGAGCCGATGTGCTCTTCGTCTCGCTCGCCGAGGGGGTGGCGCTGACCGCCGCCGATCGTCCCGCCGAGGTCGCCGAGGTCGCCGAGGCGCTCGGCTTCGGCACGGTGGTGCTGACGCTGGGGCGTGACGGGGTGCTCGTGGACGGGCATCCCGTGCCCGCGGTGCTCACCGAGGTCGTCGACCCGACGGGCGCCGGCGACGCCCTGTGCGCCGGGTTCCTCGCGTCGTGGGTGCGCGACGGCGACGCCCTCGCGGCCGCGCGTCGGGGGGCGGAGGTCGCAGCCCGCGCCGTCGGGGTGGTCGGCGGGCGACCGCCTCGCGGCGTCAGTGCGTCGTGAGCGTCAGTGTGAGATACCCGGCGTAGAGCGCGAGCAAGCCGATGCCTTCGATGCGCCGGATCCGGCGGCCGGTCGCGAGGATCGCCATGGCGAGCACCGCCGCCCCGGCCATGACCGGCACGTCGACCGCGAGTGCGCTCGGGTCGAACTCGATGGGCGCGGCGACGACGATGACGGCGCCGAGCACGAAGAGGATGTTGAACAAGTTGCTGCCGATGATGTTGCCGAGCGCGATCGCCGGTTGCCGCCGCCAGGCCGCCACGACGCACGTGGTGATCTCCGGAAGGCTCGTGCCGATCGCGACGATCGTGGTGCCGACCAGCCGTTCGCTGAGGCCCACCTCCTCGGCGATGCCGACCGCGCCGAGCACGATGAGGTCGGAACCGAAGGTGAGCGCGACGAACCCGATCACGACGAGCACGGCGCCGCCGACATGCAGGCGCCGGGGGCGCCTGGTCTCCTCGGCGTCATCCAGTGCTCGGGGCTCGCCCCGGCGGGACTGCAGGTAGGTGACCACGAGGTACGCGCCGAGCCCGGCGAACAGCACCACGCCCTGCCAGCGCTGCAGCGCGCCACCCGCAGCGGCGAACCCGGCGAGTACGAGGGTCGCGAGCACCATCGCAGGAGCATCGACGCGGATCAGCTTGCGCGGTGCGACGAGCGGCCGCACCACGGCGGCGAGCCCGAGCACCAGCAGCAGGTTGGCGATGTTGCTGCCCACAACGTTCGCCAGCGCGAGCGAGTCCCGGCCGGTTGTCGCAGCGGTCAGGGTCACCGCGAGCTCGGGAGCCGACGTGCCGAAGGCCACGACCGTGAGCCCGATGAGCAGGGATGACACGCCAAGGCCCTTCGCGAGCCGAACCGCCCCGCGAACCAGGGCCTCGCCGCCGACGACGAGCACCGCGATGCCGCCGACGAGGGCGAGGATGTGCAGGGTCATGAGCTCGTCACGCCGGCCCGCGCCGCAGCACGAGCGGCGTCGTCGCGCCGACGGCGGCAGGCGAGTGCCGTGAGCGCCGGATTGTCGGCCAGACGCAGGTCGCCCCGCAGCCTCCCGATGCTCGGGGACGGCTCGGTCATCCCTGGGTGCCGAATCGCAGCTTGTCGCTGAGCGCCCTGAGCTGCTCGAGTTCGGTCGCGCTCAACGCGCTGCCGACGATCCGGTGGATGGATGCCGCGTGCACGGCGGCGACGCGGCGGTACAGCTCGTAGCCCTCATCCGTCAGCTGCACGAGTGTGCCGCGACCGTCGCCCGGGTCGGATTCCTTGTGGACGAGGCCGCGCGCGGTCAACCGGTCCACCATGCGACTCACGCTCGGCTGCGACAGCAGCAGGTGACGGTTGAGGTCGCGGATGCGCAGCCGGTGCTCGGGCTGGTGCGAGAGGTTGAACAGCACGTCGTACTCGTTGAGCGAGAGACCGTGCACGGGGAACTCCGCCCCGAGCCGACGGAGCACGGCGACCTGTGCCCGGAAGAGCGCCTCCCAGGCGGTCACTGCGGTGCCCTTATCGCTCACGCAGACCACTCTGGCACGGCCACCGCTTGCAGCGGAATCGGCGCCTTAACTGGCTGTGGGCCGGTTCCAGAGGCCAGGAACCGGCCCACTCCCTTGCACCAAGAGTGTCCTGCAATCACATTCCGCAGTAGCTGCCACAGCAAACAACTTCTGCTCTTCGAGAATATAACGGAACGGTAACGGTGTCTAGTGTTATCCAACCGTTATTTCCGACCTGGCCAAGTGCCCCGTCTCATTCGATCCTTCAAAATCTCATCGGATCCTTCAGAAGTCTCATCGAGGCTTCAAAGTCTCACTGGATCCGTCAAGGACCGCCTCGCGTTCTTCGCGCAAGTGTCGTTCGAGTTGGACGGTCGAGGACATCGCCTCGATGCCCGGGATGCGGCTCGAGTCGCGTCGTCTCCTCGCCGCGGTGCTCCCCTACTACGTGAGCCAATCCTCGAGCGGACGTTGTCCGGCGTCGGGCCGGTCCAGCCACACGCGCAGCGCGGCGACGATCGCCGCCGTCCGGTCGCCCCGGCCGCGAGGGAAGCGGCGGGGCGGGACGAGCAAGAGCGGGGCCGCGGGGCTGCCTGCGGTGACAGCCTGGAGCAGCAGCGGACGGAAGTCTTTGATGTTCTCGGTGACGATCCGGCGTTCGTCCGCGGCGGCGTGCTGGAACAGCTCCGGGTCGCTCGCCCCGCGTTGCCCTGGGTCTGCGACCGCGGCGACCACGTCG
>JBAQPI010000308.1:0-2534 GCA_049305635.1 Rhodoglobus sp.
ACCCAGGACATCGCGGCCGCCGAGGCCCTGCCGAAGGATGCCGCCCTCATCCCCGCGATCACGGCCGCATCGAGCGCCCTCGCCGCCGCCAAGACCTCGGCCGATGACCCGGCGGCGGCGCTCGCCCAGCTGCAGGCCGCCAACGCCTCCCTCGAGCAGGTGTTTCTCGGCGTGCGCGACCAGCAGGCGAGGATCGCGCAGGCCCGGTCGCGGCTCGGCGCGACCGTCGCCACGGCGCGCGCACAGGTGACGGCGGCGCTGGAGTACGTCTCGACCCGTCGCGGCGGCATCGGCGAGTCGGCCCGCACGCGCGTGAGCGAGGCCGACCGGCACCTCACGCTGGCCTCCTCGCTCGCGGAGTCCGACCCGATCCAGGCGCTCGCCGAGGCGGAGCGCGCGAACGAGCTCGCCGCGAGCGCGCTCTCCCTCGCGCGCAGCGACGTCGAGGGCTACGCGGCTCGGCAGAACTTCGACCAGCGCGGCGGGGGCGCCTACTCGGGATCGGACGGCGCGGACCTGGGCGGCCTGCTGACCGGATGGATCCTCGGCAGCGCGACGTCGGGGCGATCCTCCCCCGGCAGCAGCAGTCGCAGCAGCTGGGGTGGTGGCGGTTCCGGCCGCAGTTCGCGCACCGGTTCGTTCGGCGGCAGTTCCCGTTCATCCCGCCGCAGTGGTGGGGGGCGCAGCCGCGGCGGTAGGTTCTAAGCAGTCATCACCTGAAGGAAGGCACCCATGGCCAAGCAATCGATCCTCGGACGCATCTCCCAGCTGCTCAAGGCGAACATCAACGCCCTGCTCGAGGCGGCCGAGGACCCGCAGCTCATGCTCGACCAGCTGGTCCGCGACTACACGAACTCCATCGCCGAGGCGGAGAGCGCCGTGGCCCAGACGATCGGCAATCTGCGCCTCATGGAGCAGGACCACGCCGAGGACGTCGAGGCCGCCGCCGACTGGGGCCGCAAGGCGCTCGCCGCGAGCCAGAAGGGCGACGAACTGCGCGCGGCCGGCAATGCCGTCGACGCCGACAAGTTCGACAACCTCGCCAAGGTGGCCCTCGGCAAGCAGGTCGCGAGCGAGAACGAGGCCAAGGTCGTCGAGCCGACGATCGCCTCGCAGACCCAGGTCGTGGACCAGCTCAAGAAGGGCCTCGAGGGCATGCGCGCGAAGCTCAACGAGCTCACCTCGAAGCGCGACGAGCTCGTCGCGCGCGCCAAGACCGCCGACGCGCAGAAGCAGGTCGCCGATGCCGTGAAGTCGATCGACATCATGGACCCCACGAGCGAGCTCGGCCGCTTCGAGGAGAAGATCCGCCGCGAGGAGGCCATGGTGCTCGGGCAGCAGGAGGTCGCCGCGTCCACGCTCGACTCGCAGTTCAACACGCTCGAGGAGCTCGGCGAGCAGGCCGAGGTGGACCTGCGCCTCGCCGCGCTCAAAGCCGGGAGCACCCCGAAGGCGGTCACCTCCTAGGGTCCACACCATGGCCGTCGAATTCATCGTGGTCCCCGAGTGGCAGGCCTCCGGGTCGAGTCGGGCGATGCGGCTCGCCGACGGGGCGCAGGCCATCAGGGGCGACCTGCCGGCGGCATCCACGAGGCTCGTGGAGGTGCCGCTCGAGGCCGGTGACGCCCAGGGCAGCGCCGTGCACCGGATGAGCTCGATCGCCCTCGTGCGCGACCGGCTCGGCGAGGCGCTCGCGGGCGTCTCGGGCCCCGCGATCACGATCGGCGGGGACTGCGGCGTCGAGCTCGGCGCGATCGGCCACGTCCTGGCCAGACGCGAGGATGTCGCGGTCGTCTGGTTCGACGCCCACCCCGACCTCAACACCCCCGAGTCGTCCCCCTCGGGCGCATTCCACGGCATGGTGCTGCGCGCGCTGCTCGGCGAATGCGACGCCGGCCTCGTGCCGCCGGTCGCCCTCGCGGCGGAGCGGCTCGTGCTGGTGGGCGCCCGGTCCTTCGATCCTCCCGAGGAGGCGTTCATCGCCGAGCGCGGCATCCCGGTGCTCGACGGCGATCCGGAGGCGCTCGTCGCGGCGGTGGAGCGCACCGGGGCCGCGGCGGTGTATGTGCACATCGATCTCGACGTGCTGGACCCCGGGGAGTTCGCCGGAATCGACTATGCCGAGCCGTTCGGATTGGCCGCCGCCACGCTCATCGCGCAGGTGGGCGCGCTGCGTGAGCGATTCGAGTTCGCCGGCGCGGGCATCACGGAATTCTCCCCCGCATCGCCCGATGCGGCGGTCGAGGACCTGCCGACGATCCTGCGGATCGTCGGCGCCCTCACGCGCTAGTTGAGCACCTCGGCGTTGATCGCGTAGGTCGAGCCGTCGAACTCGGTGATGTCGACGCGCACGTCGGGCGCGGCTCGATCGTGCGACGTTTGCCGCACCCGACATGGGGACTTTACTCCCCATTTTGTATCGCCGAGCGCTCTGAAGCAGGAGATGAGACATGGATGGGGACTTCAGTTCTCATTTGTGATCGGACATGTGCGATGATGGACATCTCAGCGTCAGAATGAGGACAGAAGTCCCC
>JBAQPI010000309.1:0-4926 GCA_049305635.1 Rhodoglobus sp.
CAGGGTGAGCTTGCCGTAGTCGGCACCGGCATCCGAGTTCGCCGTCAGATAGCCGGTGAGCACGTTGCGCGCGCTCGCGCCGATCGCCTTCGGGATGAACGTCGAGTAGAGCGTGAAGGCCGGCTCCTGGGTGCCGGGCACCTGCATCGTCAGGTAGTACGGCGGCTGGTCGGTGGGGTTCGCCGCGGGCGAGATCGGGTCGTTCGGGGTGATCCAGGCATCGTTGCCGGAGTAGAACGTGCCCGGGTCGATGATGTGGTACGTGCCGAGGATGGCGCGCTGCACCTTGAACAGGTCCGCCGGGTAGCGCACGTGGGCGAGCAGGTCCTCGCTCATGTCCGCCATCGGCACGACCGTGGCGGGGTAGATCTTCTGCCAGGTCGCGAGGATCGGATCCTCGGCATCCCAGGCATACAGGGTCACCTCGCCGCTATACGCGTCGACGGTGGCCTTCACCGAGTTGCGGATGTAGTTGATGTCGTCGAAGGCGACCTGCGGCTGCGGCTGGTAGGTGTCCGCGATCGCGGTGGACAGCGACTGCACGGTCGAGTACGGATAGTTCGCCGTCGTCGTGTACCCGTCGACGATCCACAGGATGCGTCCGTCGACGATCGCCGGGTACGGGTCGTTGTCGAGCGTCAGGTACGGCGCGACCTTGGAGATGCGCTCCTTCGGGTCGCGATCGTAGAGGATCTGCGACTCGTCGTTGACGAACTCGGAGAGGAAGATCTGCTCCGACTGGAACTTGATCGCGTAGATGAGGCGCTTGAAGGGGTTGTCGAGCTTCGGCCCGCCCTCGCCCTCGAAGGTCGTGGTGGGGTTCGCGCTCGTGTCCTCGTCGGCGCCGGCCGGGTAGTCGAGTTCGACCGGCTCCTTGCCCTCGGGGGCGCCGACGATCGAGTACTCGGGCGAGATCTCTCCGAAGTAGACACGAGGCTCGAACTCGCCGACCGAGTCGCCCAGCGCGCCGGTACCGGGGATGCCCGACTCCAGGAACACCGGACTGCCGTCGCTCGCGCGCTGGTTGCCGTAGGCGGCGACGACGCCGAAGCCGTGCGTGTAGATCACGGTGTCGTTGTCCCAGCCACGTGAGCTCTGGCCGTCCTGGTTGAGCTCGCGCAGCGCGATGACGGTGTCCTGGGTGGTGCCGGCGATGTCGTAGCGGTCCACGTCGAGGTATTCGGGGAACTGGTAGAACTGCCGCACCTGCTCGAACTGACGGAACGTGCGGGTGACGAGCGCGGGGTCGATGATGCGGATGCTCGCGGTGGTCTCGGCGTCCTCGCGCAGGGCGCCGGGCTCGGCATCCGTCGTCGCGTTGTACGAGATCTCCTCGACCTCGGCGACGCCGTAGGCGGCCCTGGTCGCCTCGATGTTGCGTGAGATGTACTCGGACTCGAGGGTGCGCGCGCTCGGCTCCACCTGGAAGCGCTGCACGATCCACGGGTAGATGCTGCCGACGACGAGGCCGCTGACGAGCAGCAGCGCGGTACCGATGATCGGCAGGCGCCAACGCCCGACGATCGCCGTGACGATGAACAGCACCGCGACGAGCACCGCGATGCCGGCGAGGATCGCGCGGCCCGGAATGCTGGCGTTGACCTCGGTGTAACCGGCGCCGGTGGCGAGGAAGCCCTGGCTCGTCGAGTACAGCGCGGTGTACTGGTCGAGCCACAGGCTCACCGCCTGCAGCGCGAGGTAGAGCGCGGCGGTGATCGAGATCTGGATGCGCGCCGAGCGCGAGATGCGCACCTCGCGGTCGCTGAACCGGATCGCCCCGTACAGGTAGGAGGTGGCGAGCACCGCGAGGCCTGCGATGAGCACGACCGCTGAGGCGAAGCCGACGACGCCGTGATAGAGCGGCAGGTCGTAGACGAAGAAGGAGACGTCCAGGCCGAACTGCGGGTCGACCTCGCCGAACTCGGTCTTGTTGAGCCACTGCAGCACGACCTGCCAGTTGGTGGAGGCCGAGACGCCGGCGAAGATGCCGAGCACCGCGGGGATGCCGAACATCGCCAGCCGGCGCAGCGGCTCGATCACCTGCTGGTAGCGGTCGAGCTGCGCGTTGAGCTTGGCGTAGACCGGCCGGGAGCGGAATGCGATCTCGATGCTCGCCCACACCGGCACCGCCATCGCCACGAAGCCGATGAGGAACATGACACCGCCCGCCACCCACTGCGTCGTGAGCACGTTCAGGAAGCCGAGCTGGTCGAACCACAGCACATCGGTGTAGAGGTTGGCGATCACGAAGAACGCGATCACGAGCGCCGCGATCACGGCCGCCGAGACGGTGAGGGTGACCCGCGTGCGGCTCGAGGTGGACGGTGTGGCTGAAGTCGACACTGGCTGTGCTCCTGTGGTCGGGGGCTGCGCCCATCTTAAGGGGCGAGACTGCGAGAAAGCCCTTGGATCAGTTCGCGGTGCAGGCGGGCAGCGACGAGGTGTCGCCGTCGGACGCGATCGTCCCGAGGGCGGTGAGCGCGTCATCCAGCGTTCCCACCGCGAACACGGTCAGACCGGATGGCACGTGCCCGACGACCTCGGCGCAGTTCGACTCCGGGGCCAGGAACCAGTCGGCGCCGGAACGCACGGCACCCCACATCTTCTGCCGGATGCCGCCGATCGCACCGACCTCGCCGCTGCCGGAGATCGTGCCGGTGCCGGCGACCTCGAGCCCGCCGTTGAGCTCGCCGGGCGTGAGCTTGTCGACGATGCCGAGCGCGAACATCATGCCGGCGCTCGGTCCGCCCACGTTCTCGAGCTGGATGCGCACCTCGAACGGGAACTCGTAGTCGCCGCCGACGAAGACGCCGATCACCGGGGTTTCGCCGTCCTCGGCGAACACCGGCGTGACCTCCACGGTGCGCTCCTCGCCGTCACGATCGATGACGATCGACGCGGGCCGTTCGACGCCGTTCTCGGCGATCTCGGCGCGCAGTCCCGTGACGTCGGCGAAGGTGCCGCCGTTGACGCTCAGCACGACGTCACCGGCCGCGAGCACGCCCTCGGAGGGCAGGCCCGGCTGGGTCTCGAGCACGGTCACGCTGCTCGGGAACTCGTAGCCCAGTTCGGAGAGCGCGGCGGCGATCGCCTCCTGCTGCGAGTTCTCCATGTCGATGCGACCCTGCTCGTTGGACTGCTCCTGGGTCACGCCCTCCGGATAGACCTCGTCGACGGGCACCACCGACTTGCTCGGGTCGAGCCACGCCCCGCCGATCTCGAACCAGCTCGGCAGACTTTCCCGGTTGCCGTCGACGGTGACGGTGAGCATGTCGAGGGAGCCGCTCGTCGGGTAGGTGGCCTCGTCCGGGATCTCGATGAGCGGCACCTGCTCCTCGCCGATCGTCACCTCACCGAGGGTGTCGAACACCGGTCCCGGCTGCTCGATCACGTACGGCGCCGGCACCGTCACCGTCACGATCGCACCGACGACGAGGATGCCGAACACGGTCCAGCCCGCGACGCCCGTCATTCGGAGACGACGGGGTTCTGGGTCTCGGTCGGTGAAGAGGGCCACCGGGCTCCTTGGGGTCGGATGGCTGTTCGCCACGGGCGCACTGCCCGGAGGTCCAGCGTAGGTCAATTCCCGGCCGCCTCGGCGGGGCAGCGGCTAGCGTAGTCAGCATGGCTGAGGATTCCCGGGAGAACCCCGAGGACGAGTTCCGTGACATGCTGCGCGACTTCCTGTCGGGCAACACGAACATCGACCCGGCCAGGCTCGCGGGCGCCGCCGGGCTGCCGAACGACCCCGAGATGGTCGCGCAGCTGATCAGCCAGTTGCAGAGCGCGCTGCAGAACAGCGGCGACGGCATCAACTGGGGCCTCGCCCTCGAGCAGGCCAAGGGCATCGCGACCCGCACGACCGTGGTGAGCCTGCCGGCCGAGCGCTCCGGGCTCGAGCAGGCGCTGCACGTGGCCTCGCTGTGGCTCGACGAGGTCACCTCGATCGCCGAGCTCACGGGCGAGCCCAAGCTCATGAGCCGCCAGGAGTGGGTCGCCGCGACCATGCCGTTGTGGACCCAGCTCGCCGAACCCGTCGCCACCTCGATCGCCGACTCGCTCACTCATGTGCTGCGCGAGAACGCCCCCGACGACGCCGAACTCGACGAGATGATCCAGGGCGCCTCCCGCATGATGCGCAACGTCGGCGGCACGCTCTTCGCGATGCAGCTCGGGCAGGTCGTCGGCCAGCTCTCGAGCGAGGTCGTCTCGGGCGGCGACATCGGCATCCCGCTGCTGGACGGGGAGCAGGCCGCGGTCGTGCCGCAGAACATCGTCGCATTCGGGGCCGGGCTCGACATCCCCGCAGATCAGGTGCAGCTCTACCTCTCGGTGCGCGAACTCGCGCACGCTCGGCTGTTCAAGCACGCGAAATGGCTGCGGCTGCAGCTGCTCTCCTCGATCACGGACTTCGCCCGCGGCATCCGCATCGACACGGACCGCTTGCAGGAACTCGCGGCGGACTTCGACCCCAACAACCCGGAGGAGTTGCGCGAGGCGATGACGAGCGGGGCGCTCATCCCGCCGAAGTCCGAGGACCAGCTCGTGGCCCTCGCACGCCTCGAGACCACGCTCGCCCTCATCGAGGGCTGGGTCGACGTGGTGACCGCGGAGGCGACCAAGCGGCTGCCCTCGAGCTCCGCGATCGCCGAGACCGTGCGCCGTCGGCGGGCCTCCGGAGGCCCCGCCGAGTCAGCCTTCGCGACCCTCGTCGGTCTCGAACTGCGCCCCCGCCGGCTGCGTGAGGCTGCCGCGATGTGGCAGGCGGTGACGGATGCCGTCGGCGACGAGGCCAGGGACGCCCTGTGGTCGCACCCCGACCTGGTGCCCACGAGCGAGGATATCGACGACCCGGCCGCCCTCGTCGTGCGCCTGTCGACCGGCGCGCCGGAGCCCGACGACATCGACCGGGCGATCGAGGATCTG
>JBAQPI010000310.1:0-6836 GCA_049305635.1 Rhodoglobus sp.
CTCCTCAGCAGTCCCGTCTGCGGTCGGGCTCTCGTCGAGTGTCGGGGAACAGGTCGTCGAGCGTGCCCAGCATGGCCATAGTCACCACCCCTCGAAGGGCTCCAGCACGAAGACGGGAATCTGCCGCTCGGTCGCGCATGAGCGCGGTCTTGCGCAGCAAGCCGTGGATCAGCGGGAGAGTCGCGCCTCGAGCCGCTCCACATCGGCGCGGTGGCACAGCTCGGTCGCGGGTGTCATCGCGGTCGCACTGCCCGCCGCGACGGCGGCGCGGAACGCCTCCTCGACGGAGCGGCCCTGGGCGATGCGTAACACGAACGCCGCGAGGAAGCTGTCACCCGCCCCGACCGTGCTCTTCACCTCGACCTCGGGGTTCGCCTGACGCAGCACGCCCTCCGCGGTGACGAGGATGGCGCCCGCCGCGCCGAGGGTGAGCGCGACGACCTCCGCGCGGCCGTCCGCGACGAGCTGCTGCGCGGCCGCCACCTGGTCCTGCTCGGATCCGAGGGCGGTTCCGATGAGTTCGGAGAGCTCGCGCAGGCTCGGCTTGATGAGGTAGACGCCCTCATCGAGCGCCGCCCGCAGGGCGGGCCCCGAGGCATCCACGACGCAGCGCATGCCGTGCTGCTTCGCGATGCGCGCGACCCTGGCGTAGAAGTCGTCGGGCACCCCGAGCGGCAGGCTGCCGCTGGCCACCAGCAGGCCGCCCCCGACCCCGAGGGAGTCGACGGCATCGAGGCAGTCCCGCCACTCCGACTCCTGCAGGCTCGGGCCCTGCAGCACGAACCGGAACTGCTCGCCCGAGGAGGTCTCGTCGACGGTGAACGATTCGCGGGTGCTGCCGCCGATGTTCACGATGCGGGCGACGACGCCCTCGCGATCGAGCAGCTGGCGGTAGGCCTGGCCGGTCGGACCGCCCGCGGCGTAGACGGCGACGGCCTGCCCGCCGAGGCGCTGCACCACGCGCGCGACGTTCACACCGCCGCCGCCCGGGTCGAGCATCGTCGGCCCGCACCGCAGCTTGTGACCGGGGATCACGCGCTCGGTCGAGGTGCTCACGTCGAGGGCGGGGTTGATGGTGAGGGTGAGGATCGAACGCTGCGCGAGCCTGCCCGCGGCGTCGGGGGCGCCGGTCACAACGGTCCAAGCAAGTGGGTCGCGACGGTGCTGTGCACGGACTCCGTGTCACTCGGATGGTAGATGCCCGCGAGCACGTCCCGCTGCAGCCTGGCCAACTCGGATGAGGCGCGGTAGCCGCCACCGCCCGCTGACCGCATCGCCTGGTCGACGACGAAGCGCGCGGTCTCGGTCGCGCGATGCTTGGCGCCCGTCAGGAGCCGGAACCAGGCAGGGCCGTGGTCCACGAGGGCATCGACATCGGTGGCGAGCGAGTCCAGCTGGGGGGCGAGGGCGTCGAGCGCGAGCGCGGCATCCGCGATGCGCCACCGGAAGTCCGGGTCGCGGTCGTAGCCGAGACCCGTCTTCAGCGAGGTGCGGCGCCGGACCGCGTCGACCGCGAGCTCGAGCGCGCGGTCGGCGATGCCCGCATAGACCGAGCCGATGAGCAGGAGGAAGTTGGAGAAGATCCCGAAGATGAACGGATCGGCGTTCGGCCCCACCGGCAGGATGCGGGCGATCCGTTCCGCGGGCACGATCGCCCCCTCGAGCGCGGTCGTGTGGCTCTGCGTCGCGCGCATGCCGAGGGTGTCCCAGTCCTCGATCGTGCGCCAGCCTGGGGTGTCCCGGGTGATGAATCCGTGCACGAGTTCGTCGCCGTGCCGGCCGAAGACGCCGAGCCGGGTCCAGGCGGGCGCGAGGGACGTGAAGATCTTGGTGCCGGTGAAGGCGTACCCGCCCCCCGCCGGTTCGGCGCTCGTGAGCGAGTCCCACAGCACGAGGTCGTTGCCCGCCTCGCTGTTGCCGAAGGCGAAGAGCTCGCCGGCTGCCGCATCCTCGAGCACCCAGTCCAGGCCGTGATCACCGCGGTCGGCGAGCACGCGCGCGACCCCCACCCACACCAGGTGCATGTTGACGGCGAGGGCCGTCGCGGGAGCGTAGGCGGCGAGCAGACGCTGGTCGCGTGCCGTCTCGAGCAGGCTGCGCGGGGCGAGGTGGCCGGCGGCACGCAAGGCCTCGAGATCCTCGAAGGGGAACGCGTTCGCGCGATCGTATCCGGCCGCGCGCGAACGGATCCCGTCCAGCAGCTCGGGCGTCAGCGCGGTCACGGTCCCAGGCTATGCCCGATCTCAGTACCCGAGGAAGCGCGTGACCGAGACGAAGAGCGCGAGCACGATCAGCACCAGATTCGGGACCACGGTCTCCTTGCGCCGGACGTGCGTGACGAGCGCGCCGATCTGGAGCACGGCGATCCCGGCCGCGGCGACGCCGGCCAGGATCGGCAAAACCCCGGTGAGCGGGGGCAGGATGAGCCCGAGCGCACCCAGCACCTCGAGCGCGGCGATCCCCTTGATCTGCGGCGCGCTGAAGTCCTCGGTCCAGGCCTGCACGGGGATGAGCTTCTCGCGCGGACGCGCGAGCTTGAAGCCGCCGGCCGCGAGGTTGGCGAGCGCGAGCAGGCCCGAGACGATCCAGACGGCGATGACCATGACGATCCTCCAAGTGGTTGAGGCGTCAACCATAGCTCGAAACTAGCCGCTCGACACCGTCAGCACGCCCTCGAGCTGCTCGATCGCCCAGTCGAGCTCCTCCGGCTCGATGACGATCGGCGGGGCGAGTCGGATCGTCGAGCCGTGGGTGTCCTTGGCGAGCACGCCGCGAGCCATGAGCCGTTCGCAGACCTCACGGCCGGTCGCAAGCGCAGGGTCGATGTCGACGCCCGCCCACAGTCCGGCGCCGCGCACCTCGGTGACCCCGAGACCGAGCAGGCGCTCGAGGCGCACACGCAGGCGCTGCCCGAGCGCCGCCGCCCGCTGCTGCGGCTCCCCTGTCCCGAGCAGCCGAACGACGGCGAGCCCGACGGCAGCCCCGAGCGGATTGCCGCCGAACGTCGAGCCGTGCTCACCCGGCTGCAGCACGCCGAGCACCTCCCGGTCGCCGACCACCGCGCTCACCGGCACGATCCCGCCGCCGAGGGCCTTGCCGAGCAGGTAGAGGTCAGGCACGACACCGACGAGATCGCACGCGAACGTCGAGCCGGTGCGGCCGAGGCCGGACTGGATCTCGTCCGCGATCATGAGCACATTCCTGCGGCGGGTGATCTCCCGCACGCTCGGCAGGTAGTCGGCCGGGGGCACGAGGATCCCCGCCTCCCCCTGGATCGGCTCGACGAGCACGGCGACAGTATGCTCGTCGATCGCGGTCTCGATCGCCGCGGCATCCCCATACGGCACGCTCACGAACCCGGGCGTGAAAGGCCCGAAGTCGGCTTGCGCGGCCGGGTCGCTCGAGAAGCCGACGATCGTGATGGTACGGCCGTGGAAGTTGCCGTCCGCGACGATGATCGTCGCCTTGTCGGGGGCGACGCCCTTCACGCGGTATCCCCACGCCCGTGCGAGCTTGATCGCCGACTCGACGGCCTCGGCGCCCGTGTTCATCGGCAGCACCATGTCTTTGCCGCACAACTCGGCGAGCGCGGCCGCGAACGGCCCGAGCTGGTCGTTGTGGAACCCACGACTGGTCAGGGTGAGGCGGTCGAGCTGCGCCTTCGCGGCGGCGATGAGGGCCGGATGCCCGTGCCCGAAGTTCAGCGCGCTGTACGCGGCGAGGCAGTCCAGGTAGCGCTTGCCGTCGACATCGGTCACCCACGCGCCCTCGCCAGAGGCGATCACCACCGGGAGCGGATGATAGTTGTGCGCGAGATGCCGCTCCTCGAGCTCGATCGCGGCGGTCGCGGTCGGCGGGCCGGCGGTCTCCGCCCAAAGATGCCCGCCGAACCCCGAGACCGCCGACCCGCCGGCCGCTTCGTGCATCTCGTCGTCGTTCATCGCCGCAACTCGAGGGTGCAGCACTTGACCCCGCCTCCGCCGAGCAGCAGTTCGGAGAGGTCGACGCCGATGGGGTGGTAGCCGCGCTCGGTGAGCTGGCGCTCGAAGTCCTTCGCGCGGGAGGCGATCACGACGTTGTACCCGTCGCTGAAGGAGTTGAGGCCGAGCACGGCGGCGTCCTCCTCGGTGACGATGACGGCGTCGGGATACAGCTCCTGCAGCACGGCGAGGGAGGGCTCATCGAAGGCGATCGGGAGATACGCGATGTTCGCGTCATCCAGCACCGCGACGGCGGTGTCGAGGTGGTAGAAGCTCGGGTTGACGAGGTTCAGCGACACCACCTCACGACCGTAGATGCCCGCGATCTCGGCGTGCGCGCGCGGGTCGGTGCGGAACCCCTGGCCGGCGAGGATGCGCTCCCCGACGAGCAGGATGTCGCCCTCCCCCTCGTTGGTGAACTCCGGTTCGCGCACGTCGAAGCCGGCGCCCGCGAACCAGGCCATGTACGCGGGGCCCTCCGGCTGGCGCTGCGGGTAGGTGAACTTCGCCCCATAGGCGACACCGTCGATGACGAGACCCCCGTTGGCCGCGTAGACCATGTCGTTGAGTCCCTCGATGGGCTCGATGAGGTGCACGTCGAAGCCGAGGGAGAGGTAGGTCTCGTAGAGCACATCCCATTGGCGCACGGCGAGGGAGGTGTCGGTCGGGTCCTCCGGGTGCATCCACGGGTTGATCCGGTAGCTCACGGTGAAGAACTGCGGGCGGCACATGAGAACGGATCGGGGCGTGGCGGTTCGCGTCATGCTTCCAGTGTTTCACGCACCGATCCGCACTGTCCGGCCATCGGGCGCACCGTTCGTGCCTCCACGATGCCTGGCACGCACGAATCCGTCGTATCGTGGGTGGATGGACAGCCTTGACTACGGCATCATCGACCTGCTGCGCCTGAACTCCCGCGCCGGCTACGGGGACATCGGCGAGGTCGTGGGTTTGTCCGCGTCCGCGGTCAAGCGCCGCGTCGACCGACTCGTCGCGGAGGGCGTCATCCGCAGCTTCACCATTCAGGTCGACCCGAACGTCGACGGCCTCGCGACCGAGGCCTACGTCGAGCTGTTCTGCCGCGGCACCGTCGCGCCGGACGAGCTCAAACGCATCCTCTCGGGCGTGCCCGAGGTCGTGGATGCGGGCACCGTCACGGGTTCGGCCGACGCGATCGTGCACATGCGCTCGCGCGACATCCCCTCGCTCGAACTCGCGCTCGAAAAGGTGCGTATCGCCCCCAACGTCGACCACACCCGCAGCGCGATCGTGCTGTCACGGCTCATCCACCGCTCGCACGACTGATCGGCTATCGTCCGTCCAGCACGAAGTCCCGGTGCATCGCGGTCTGGGCGAGCGCCGAACCCAACCGGAAGCCGGCGAGCTGATCCCAGCCCGCGCTCCACGTCAATCGCTCGGCGATCTGCCAGACCGTCGCCGCCGGGTCCGCGTCGAGCACCGTTGCGACCTCGGCCGTGCGACGGCGATGGTGGGCGATGGTCTGCTCGCAGCGCGCCTCGAGGCCGCGGAACCGCCACCCGTGGCCAGGGCATACCTCGAGTGCGTCGAGGGCCGCGACGAGCTCGAGCGAGGCGATCATGTCCTCGAGCGGGTTGCTGCCGCGGTCGCCGCCCAGACCGATG
Source organism: Rhodoglobus sp. (assembly GCA_049305635.1). Classification (GTDB taxonomy): domain Bacteria; phylum Actinomycetota; class Actinomycetes; order Actinomycetales; family Microbacteriaceae; genus Rhodoglobus. Next base: position 5,624 of record JBAQPI010000310.1, read on the forward strand.
CCGGGGAACTGGTTGGGCAGCACGTGATCGCCCGTGAAGATCAGCTCGTCCGAGGCGATGCAGATATGGCCGACCGTGTGGCCGGGCGTGTGGATGACGCGCAGGTCGCGGCCCGGGATCGGCAGCCGCTCATCGTGCTCGAGCAGGGCATCCGCGGTCAACCTCGGCCGCAGCTCGAGGTGCCCGCCCATCGCGGTGAGCTCGATGATCGCGTCGGCGGACGCGCCCCATGCCAGAAGCCGGTCGCGGTCGACCCAGAACGGGGTGAGATCGTCGTCGAGCGCCGCCTGCTCCTCCCGGTGCAGGGCGATGCTCGCGCCGGACATCGCCCGGATCCGGCCCGCGAGACCCAGATGGTCGTGATGCAGGTGGGTGAGGGTGATGGTCGCGACATCCTCGATGCGGTGGCCGATGGCGTGGAGCTGCGCGGCGAGCGCGGCGAGGTTCTCGCCCAGGTCGGCGCCCGGGTCGATGAGGTGAAGGTCGCCCCGGTCGTCCTCGACGATGTAGTTCAGCGTGTACACCTCGAGGCTGGAGGGGAACGGCTGGGCGATCGCCCAGACTCCCTCACGCAGCTGCTCCAGCGGAGCGGCCTCCCGCGCGGCGGTCGCCTCCACCTGGGCCTGGCTCGTGGGTCGCACGTCGCCACGCTATCGCAACCGTGGCAGGGTGTTGGGCATGACCGAGTCCTGGCGACGCCCCGAGACCTCCAGCGCCGTCGCCTTCGAGGTCGACCCGAGGGGCGCCCAGCCCCCGTTCGAGCAGCTCAAGTCCCAGGTGATCGCCCGAGTCGGATCGGGCGAGCTCATCGCGGGCACGCGTCTGCCCGCCGTGCGGCAGCTCGCAACCGACCTCGGCATCGCGCCGAACACCGTCGCGCGGGCCTACCGCGAGCTCGAGGCCGACGGCTTCCTCGAGACTCGCGGACGCAACGGCACGGTCGTCAAGGCCAAAGGCGGGGATGCCGCCGCCCTCCTGCAGCTCGAAGCGCAGGCCTACGCGGCGCGGGCCGTCGAGCTCGCGATCCCGGCGGAACAGGCGCTCGATTTCGTGCGCAGGGCCCTCGGCGCCTAGACCGGCAGCTCCGCGAACTCGCGGTCCGGGTTGCCGAAACGGTGGGCGGTGACGCTCACGGACTGCTCGCGCAGGAACGGGAGGAGCTCGATGCGGCCCGAGGTCGTCACGTCGCCCGCGTAAATCGCGACATCAGCAT
>JBAQPI010000311.1:0-3622 GCA_049305635.1 Rhodoglobus sp.
AGGACGTTCGAGTGCCTCGCGACGTTGGGGTCAGGATAGCGACGAGGAAACGGGAGTGTAACGATCGGGGTTTCCTCACCTCCAGCGGGCATCCGGGCGCATAACCTGTACCTGCATAGGGGAACCAAGGATGACACGAGTGGACGAAACGCTCACGACGACCGGCGAGACGGCCGCGATCGTCGGTCCGCGTGCCGCGCGCCCCAGGCCGGTGGGCCACTCCGAGCTCTCCGTGTTCCCCATCGCGATGAGCGGCAACGTCTTCGGGTGGACGGCGGACGACGCGACGACGAACGGCATCCTCGACAGCTACGTCGAGCAGGGCGGCAACTTCATCGACACCGCCGACTCCTATGCCGCGGGGCGCAGCGAGACCATGATCGGCAACTGGATGCGCTCCCGCCGCAACCGCGACGACATCGTCATCGCGACCAAGGTGGGCAAGTCTGCGGACAACCCCGGCCTGCGGGCACGGGTCCTCACCCGGGCGGTACACGCCTCGCTGCTGCGGCTCGGCGTCGCCCACATCGACCTGCTGTACCTGCACATCGACGACACGACGGTGGAGTTCGAGGAGACCCTGCTGGCCGTGGATGAACTCATCCGGGCGGGCAAGGTGCGCTACTTCGGCGGATCCGACCACACCGGCAACCGCCTGATCGAGGCGCGCATCGCCTCCGCCCAGCTCGGCGTCGCGCCGATGGTCGCGCTGCAGAACCACTACAACCTCGTGCACCGGCGGGAGTACGAGGGCGACCTGGCGCACGTCGCCGCCCAGCAGGGCCTCGGGGTGATGCCGCGGTTCGCGCTCGCGAGCGGGTTCCTCACCGGCAAGTACCGTCAGAAGTCCGATCTGGCGAAGAACGAGCGCGGCAGCCAGGTGGCCGCATACCTCAATCGCCGCGGATTCCGCATCCTGTCGGTGCTTGACACGGTCGCGGCCGCACATGACGTCTCGGTCGCCTCCGTCGCACTGGCCTGGCTCCTGACCAAGCCCAACGTGGTGGCCCCCGTGGTGTCCGCCTCGGGCCCGGAACAGGTGCACGACCTGATGGCCGCGGCTACCCTGCAGCTGACACGCCACCAGATCGCCGACCTGGATCGGGTGTCCTCCTAGACGCCGATGGCCCGGCGCCATGGGCGCCGGGCCATCGTGCACACCGTCGGGCTAGAAGAGGCCGGGCACGTGCAGCCAGCCGAGGTTCACGAGCACGACGATCGTGTTGAGCACGAGCGCGATGATCGTGACCACCCAGGTTCCGCGACGCACGCCGCCGTTCAGCACGAGCGCGACGACGAGCGCCACCTCGAGCAGGAGTGCCCAGGTGAGCAGGCCGAGCGGTGCCGGGAACGCGATGAACAGCGACAGCAGCACGAGCGCCGCGAACACGATCTCGGCGACCGCGATGATGGAGCCGCCGCTGCGGCGCCCGCGCAGGCGCGCGATGCCGTCGTAGACGGCGAGGGCGCCCGCGAGGATGGTGATGACGAAGAGCAGATTGATGACCACGGGATGAATCCCTTTCGTCGGTGGTGAGCGAACCGCGACGATCGCGGTGCGCGACAACCTTAGCGGCGTCGGCGATCCCGTCCACGGGCCGGCCCCGCACCGACGGACTGTGCTAGTGGCCGCGCGCGTCGGCGAGGATGCGGCTCGTCGCCCTGGAGAAGGCCGCGGCGGCCGCGATCGCGTCGCCCGCGTAGCCGCCGGCGAGCGCGCCGTCCCGCGCGAGCAGCAGCTCATCGGCGCCGTCACCGGGCACGGGGTGGCCCATCGCCTTGAGCTGCCCGGCGAGCGTCTCGACGTACCAGTCGCGGTGGGCGGTCACGACGCGGCGCACCGGGTGCTCGGCGTCGGGGAACTCGGCCGCGGCGTTGATGAAGGGGCAACCGCGGAACCCCGGGGCGGCGATCTCGGCCGCGGTCGCGGCGACGAAGTCCTGGAGCGCGGTCTCGGCATCCGGTGCGTTCGCGATGATGGCCTGCAGTTGCGTTCTGGCACGCTCGTGACGGCTCGAGATGTACTCGACGATCAGGTTGTCCTTGGCGCGGTAGTGCTTGTAGAACGTGGCCTTGGTGACAGCGGAGGCCGCGATGATCCGGTCGACGCCGACGTTGTTGATGCCGTCGCGGTAGAAGAGGTCGTTCGCGATCTCGAGGATGCGAGCCTTCGCAGGAGCGCGCTGCGGGGCCAGGGTGGGGGACTCGGCGACCAGCACAGCGCGCTCCTAACGGGGGTCCTCGCCGGCTGGGGGGGCCAGGCGAGGTGGGTGCAGCTTCGACCATCGGGTTGGTCTGACTGCCGTGGGCTTCGGGTTCGCCCGAGAAATGACTGTACCACGGGAGGACAGACAGACCAGTCTGTTTGTCCACATCGCATACCCCCACTTTGGGTGACATCGGCGCCTGCGCGGTCAGGTGACGTAGGCTCGACGCGATGAATGGCGCCGTGACCCTCCCGCTCGATCTCGCGGAACTGACGTTCACGGCATCCGGCGGTAGCCTCGTGCGTCGCAGCGTGCTGCCGAGCGGCGTGCGGATCCTCAGCGAGTCCGTGCCGGCGGCGCGCAGTGCCACGATCGGCTTCTGGGTGGCCGTGGGATCACGCGACGAGCATCCCGACTCCTACGGCTCGACGCACTTCCTGGAGCACCTGCTGTTCAAGGGCACTGCGACGCGCAGCGCGCTGGACATCGCGGTCGCCTTCGACGCGGTCGGCGGCGAGCACAACGCGATGACGAGCAAGGAGTACACCTGCTACTACGCCAAGGTGCAGGATCGCGACCTGCCCATGGCCGTCGACGTGCTCGCGGACATGTTCACGTCCTCGGTGCTCGATCCGGTCGAGTTCGAGAACGAGCGCGACGTCATCCTCGAAGAACTCGCGATGGCCGACGACGATCCCTCGGATGTCGCGAGCGAGCGCTTCTTCGAAGCCGTGCTCGGCCAGCATCCCCTGGGCCGTCCGATCGGGGGCAACCCCGAAACCATCAGGGCCGTCACGCGGGACGCGGTGTGGAGCCACTACCGCGAGAACTACCGCGCCCAGGACCTCGTGATCACCGTCGGCGGCGCCGTCGACCACGACGCCCTCGTGGCGGGCGTCACCACCGCCCTCGAACGCGCCGGCTGGGATCTCGCGGTCGGGGCCCAGCCCATCGGTCGTCGCGACGTCGAACTCGACCTCATCGAGCGGGGGAGCCCGCTCGTGGTGGTGCGCCGCCCGATCGAGCAGGCCAACATCATCCTCGGCGTCACCGGGATGGCGGCCTCGGACCAGCTGCGCCCCACCATGACGGTGCTCAACTCCATTCTCGGCGGCGGCATGTCGAGCCGCCTGTTCCAGGAGATCCGCGAGCAGCGCGGCCTCGCCTACTCCGTCTACTCCTTCGCGCCGAGCTACTCCGACGCCGGCCTGTTCGGGCTGTACGCCGGCTGCACGCCCGCCAAGGCCCCGCAGGTCGCCGAGCTCATGCTCGGCGAGTTCGCGCGGCTCGGCTCGGGCGGCGTCACCGAGGAGGAGCTCGCGCGCGCCGTGGGGCAGTTGAGCGGGTCATCCGCCCTCGCCCTCGAGGACTCGGACACGCGCATGTCGCGCCTGGGGCGCAGCGAGCTGACCCTC
>JBAQPI010000312.1:0-1574 GCA_049305635.1 Rhodoglobus sp.
AGACCGCCATGAGCACGAGGGAGAGCACGATAGCGCTCGGCACGTCATGCTGCAGCTGCAGGTAGGTCGCGATCGGGATCGTCTGGGTCACGCCCGGCAGGTTGCCGGCGAAGGTTATGGTCGCCCCGAACTCGCCGAGCGCGCGCGTGAAGCACAGCAGGGCGCCCGCGCTGATCCCGGGGGCGACGAGCGGCAGCGTCACGCGGCGGAAGACCGTGAACCTGGAGGCGCCGAGGGTCGCGGCCGCCGACTCGAAACGGCGATCGGAGGAGGTGAGCGCACCCTCCACAGCGAGCACCAGGAAGGGCATCGCGACGAACACCTGGGCGATGACGACCGCCACGGGAGTGAACGGCAGCGTGAACGGCAGGAACGCTCCGAGCAGTCCCCTGCGGCCGAGCAGCAGCAGCAGCGCGGCCCCGCCGACGACGGGCGGGAGCACGAGCGGCACGGTCACGAGCGCGCGCAGCAGTCGGCGCGGGACCGCCGGCCAGTCATGCGAGCGGTTCAGCACGAGTGCGAGCGGGATGCCGAGCACGAGGCTCACGAGGGTCGCCGCCGTCGCGGTCGCAAGCGAAAGCCCGAGCGCGGGCGCGACCTCGCTGCTGGCGAGCAGCTCCGGCAACCGGGACCAGGGCGCGCGCACCACGAGGGCGACCAGGGGCAGCAGCAGCAGCGCGAGGGCGAGGGCCGCCGGCACCCAGAGCACCGGCGCGAGGCCCCGCCTACGGCGCACCGAAGCCCGCCTCGCGCAGCACCGCCTGGCCGGCGTCGGAGAGCACCCAGACGACGAAGGCCTCGCCCCGCCCGGTGAGCGCGGCGATCGGGTAGCGGTTCACGGCGCGCTGCGCCTCCGCGAACTCGATGCCCTCGACGGTGCCGCGCGCGGCGAGCACGTCCGTGCGGTACACGAGCCCGGCATCCACCTCCCCCAGCTCGACCTTGGTGAGCACCGCCTTGACGTCCTGCTCGAGGGTGTCGGGCGCGGCGGTGAGACCCAGGGTCTCGAAGACCCGCTGCGCGGCGGCGCCGCACGGCACCTCGATCGCGCAGATCGCGATCTTCAGGTCCGGGTCCGCGAAGTCCTCCACGCCGGTGACCCAGGCCGGATTGCCGAGCGGCACGGCGATCTCGAGCGAGTTCGTGGCGAAGATCTCGCCGGCGTCCCCGGCGGCCGAGGCGAAGACATCCGCCGGTGCGCCCTCCGCGATCTGATTCGCGAGACTCGCGCTGCCGCCGAAGTTCAGCACCACATCGACCCCCGGGTTCGCGGCCTCGAAGTCGCCCGCGATCTCATCGAAGGCGCCCGTGAGGGATGCCGCGGCGAAGACCGTCACGGTGTCGCCGGGCCGCGCGGCCTCCCCCGCGGGCGCCGTGCACCCCGCGAGCAGCAGGATGGCGCCCGCCGCGGCCGCGCGCCTCACGGCACCTCCACCACGATCGTCGTCGCCTTCGCACTCGCGGTCGCGAGCACGCCGGGCTCGAGCCCGAGCTCCTCGGCGGCCTCGCGGCTCATGAGGCTGACGAGGCGGAACGGGCCGGCCTGCAGCTCGACCTGGGCCATGACCCCGTCC
>JBAQPI010000313.1:0-5501 GCA_049305635.1 Rhodoglobus sp.
CAGCTCATCGCGTGGCAGAACGGCCTGAGCCGCCGGGAGGGTCTGAACGCCTCGGCGATGCTGCAGAACCGCGGCGAGTTCGCCCTCATCCTCGCGACCCTCGCCGTGGGCGCCGGCCTCGACCCGCGGCTGACTCCCTTCGCCGGGCTCTACGTGCTCATGATGGCGGTGGTCGGTCCGATCCTGGCCGTCAACTCGGAGCGCATCGGGGGCCTGCTCTTCCCGGCCAAGCGCATCGCGGCGAGCCCGGAGCGGGAGCGGATGCGCGAGGAGGGCATCGCGCTGGTCGAGGCCGCGACGGCGGGCCAGTCGGCGAGCGAGCCGAACGAGGAGTTCGCCGCCGCCGTGCAGGACGAGGTCGAGCAGATCAGCGAGCAGGCGGCACAGCAGTCCGACGAGATCGGCGAACGCAGACGGGACCCGGAGTATTGAGTTTCTTCACGGTCGCGCGGCGTCCCAAATGGATCGCCGCGCTCATCCTCGCCCTCGCGGTCGCGGGGGGATTCGCGGCGCTCGGCCAGTGGCAGCTCTCGCGCAGCATCGAGGGTGGCGCCGACACGGCGGTCACCGAGACGGTCGTGCCGCTGTCGAGCGTCGCCGAGCCGCAGCAGCCCGTGCTCGACGAGGGTTACCGGCTGGTGTCGACGGACACCGAGTTCGTGGCTGGCGACTACATCGTGCTCTCCGACCGGCGCGACATGGCCGGCCCCGGGTACTGGGTGGTCGGTCACGCGCTCGTGCCGGGCGGCGCGAGCCTCGCGGTGGCGCTCGGCTGGGCGGGGAGCGCGGATGCCGCGGCATCCGCCATCGCGAGTCTCGAGCACGACGCCCCTGAGTCGGTGGAGGGTCGGTACCTGCCGAGCGAGGCGCCCACCGAGTCGGACTTCGAGGCGGGGCAGCGCAGCGCACTCGCCGTGCCCGAGCTCATCAACCTGTGGGCCGAGCCGCCGCAGGGCGTCTACGGCGGCTACCTCATCGCAGGCGAACCGGTCGCCGGCCTGCAGGCGATCGACGCCCCGGCGCCATCGGACGAGGTCTCGCTCAACCTCCTCAACATCTTCTACGCGGTCGAGTGGGTGGTCTTCGCGGGCTTCGCGGTCTTCCTCTGGTACCGGCTCGTGATGGACGTCGTCGATGAGGAAGGCGAAGGGGCCGACGTAGACTAGGGGCATGCCCGTAGGCCCTCGCCCCGCCGACATCCCCAAGGTCCGCACCACGGTCAAGGTCTTCAAGGTCTCCTCGATCATCACCGGGACGTTCCTGCTGCTGCTGGTCGCGATGATGGTGTTCCGCTACGGCTTCGGCGTCGACATCGAACTCGCCGGACCCTACGGGCTGCTGGCCCTCACCCCCAAGGACCTCATCGTCGGGGTGAACCTCTCCACGATCATCCTCATCATGCACGGCTGGTTCTACGTCGTCTACGTCGCCGCCGACTTCGTGCTGTGGCGCTACGCCCGCTGGTCCTTCGCGCGCTTCCTGCTCATCGCGCTCGGCGGCATCGTGCCGGTCTCCTCGTTCTTCTTCGAACGCCTCGTGCCCCGCTGGGCCGAGGCCGCCATCGCCCGCACCGAGACCAAGGAGACCGTGCCCGCGTGACCGAGACCGCCGCTCGCCCCGTGCTCGTCGTCGACTTCGGGGCGCAGTACGCGCAGCTCATCGCGCGCCGGGTGCGGGAGGCGAGCGTCTACAGCGAGATCGTGCCGCACACGATCACGGCGGCGGAGGTCGCGGCGAAGGACCCGGCGGGCATCGTGCTCAGCGGCGGGCCGTCCAGCGTCTACGAGGAGGGCTCGCCCTCGCTCGACCCCGGCATCCTCGAGCTCGGCGTGCCCGTGCTCGGCATCTGCTACGGCTTCCAGGTGATGGCCCAGCAGCTCGGCGGCGAGGTCGCCCACACCGGCGCGCGCGAGTACGGGGCGACCGCGGTGCACGTCAGCGACGGCGGCACTCTGCTCTCCGGGCAGCCCGACGACCAGACGGCGTGGATGAGCCACGGCGACTCGGTGTCGAAGGCTCCCGCGGGTTTCACCGTGCTCGCCTCGAGCGACTCCACGCCGGTAGCGGCGTTCGAGAACCGGGAGCGGCGCCTGTACGGGGTGCAGTGGCATCCCGAGGTCAAGCACTCCGAGTTCGGACAGCGGGTGCTCGAGAACTTCCTGCATACCGGTGCCGGGATCCCGGCCGACTGGAACTCGGGCAACGTCATCGCCGAGCAGGTGGAGCGCATCCGCGAGCAGGTCGGTTCGAGCCACGTGATCTGCGGCCTCTCCGGCGGCGTGGACTCCGCGGTCGCGGCCGCGCTCGTGCACAAGGCGGTGGGCGACCAGCTCACCTGCATCTTCGTCGACCACGGGCTGCTGCGGCAGGACGAGCGGCGCCAGGTGGAGGAGGACTTCGTCGCCTCCACGGGCGTGCGCCTGGTCACCGTCGACGCGGTCGACCAGTTCCTCGACGCGCTCGCCGGGGTCACCGACCCGGAGGCCAAGCGCAAGATCATCGGCCGCGAGTTCATCCGCAGCTTCGAGACCGCCGCCTCCGAGCTCGTGGCCGAGGCCGCCTCGGGCGGTGAGCCGATCGGCTTCCTCGTGCAGGGCACGCTCTACCCGGATGTCGTGGAGTCCGGCGGCGGCACCGGCACCGCCAACATCAAGAGCCACCACAACGTCGGCGGACTGCCCGAAGACCTGCAGTTCACGCTCGTCGAGCCCCTGCGCACCCTGTTCAAAGACGAGGTGCGCGCGATCGGTCGCGAGCTGGGGCTGCCCGAGGCGATCGTGAACCGGCAGCCCTTCCCCGGGCCGGGCCTCGGCATCCGCATCGTCGGCGAGGTCACCCGCGAGCGGCTCGAGCTGCTGCGCAAGGCCGACGCGATCGTGCGCGCCGAGCTGACCGCTGCCGGGCAGGATGCCGCGATCTGGCAGTGCCCGGTCGTGCTCCTGGCCGACGTGCGCAGCGTCGGGGTGCAGGGCGACGGGCGCAGCTACGGGCACCCGATCGTGCTGCGGCCGGTGTCGTCGGAGGATGCCATGACGGCCGACTGGACCCGCCTGCCCTACGACCTGCTCGCCCGCATCTCCAACCGCATCACCAACGAGGTGGCCGGGGTGAACCGCGTCGTGCTCGATGTCACGAGCAAGCCGCCGGGGACGATCGAGTGGGAATGACAGTCTGAGTTCGCGACCCGACGCTAGCGGTCGATGACGTGGATGGCGACATCCGGGATGTCGAGATCCTTCCACGCGCGATCGGCGGTCACCGCTATTCCGCTCGTGGCGCGAGCAAGTGCGATGCAGGAGCGGTCGGCGAGGGATAGTCCCCTGTGACTGGTGAGTGGCCACAGCGAAGCTGTCTCCGTGGAGAGCTCGAGGTCGAACGGCACGACCCGGAAGTCGAATCCCGCAAGCATGGTGGCCGTGGTCTGGATTGAGCCGCCGAGCTGCACCATCTTCTGCAGCACCTCGGAGTGGTTGATGGCACACATCAATGAACCGTCGAAGAACCGCAGGAGGCCTTCGCTAGCCGGTTCCGCTTTCATGAGGGCTACCAGAACGGAGGAGTCCAGTACGTGCACGACTACTCGTTCGCCGAGGTCTCGTTGCGCGCCTCTGCCCGGCGTTCAGCGAGGAAGTCATCGAGCACGTCGGTGCCAGGGGGTATGAGGCTCTGCGCGTACTCCTGGAATCTGCGAAGGGCCGTCAGCTGGTCGAAGACGACGACCTGTCCGTCCTGGAGCAGGAAAGTCAGGACGGTGCCCTCATCCCAGTTCAGGGCCTTGCGAACGGGAGCGGGCACCACGACGCGACCGTGCGGGCCTATGGTCGCACTGTGCTCCTTGAGTGACAGCGGGGAGACAAGTGTCATAGGAAAATCATATGACAAAGAGCATCATCCTGACAGGGGGCTCGCGGGCAACCCGTCAGTCGCGCGCGATCGCGAACATGCGCAGCAGCTCGAGGTAGAGCCAGACGACGGTGACCATGATGCCGAAGGCGCCGGTCCAGCCGTACTTGCGGGGCGCCTTGTTGTTCACGCCCTTCTGGATGAAGTCGAAGTCGAGCACGAGCGAGTAGGCGGCCAGCAGCACGACGAAGACGCCGAGGATCACGCCGAGCGGGATACCGGCGATCTCGACGCTGCCTCGCAGACCCCAGGGGTTGCCGCCCGCGCCACCGAAGATCATGATGCCGACGTTGACGAGGGAGAACACGAGGTAGCCGACCATCGCGATGAGGAACACCTTGGTGGCCTTCTTGGATGCCCGGATCTTGCCGCTGGCGAACAGGGCCAGCGTCACGCCGACGACGACGAGGGTCGCGATCACGGCCTGGATCACGACGCCCGGATACAGGCTCTCGAAGAACGACGAGATGCCGCCGATGAACACGCCCTCCACCGCCGCATAGGCGAGGATGAGCGGCGCCGAGGGCTCGCGCTTGAAGATGTTCACCAGCGAGAGCACGAACGCGACGATCGCCGCGCCGATCCACAGCAGGGGCAGCGTCTCGGCGGTGAGCCAGCCGACGGCCGCGCCGGCGAGCAGCAGCACGAACGCGACGCCGGTCTTGACGATCGTGTCTTCGACCGTCATCGTCTCGCCCTCGACGGGAGTCGCGGATCGCTTGTAGATCTCGTCGAGCTGTTGTGCCGAGACGTCCTGGGCGACCGCGACGGCTCCCTGGGAGCCGAAGGCGGCATTGCGGAACGCGGGGTTGGACATGGCCATTGCTGCTGTTCTCCTCGAGGCCCCGGCGGGGCCCTACCCCAGCGATTCTACCGAGACGATGCTGTGGACGGGCCGGGACCGCGTACGCCGACGGCGATCGCGCGGGCGAGCCACGCGGATGCCACGACGACTCCGAGCGAGACCGCCAGGCACAGTGGCATCCACCGGTAGTCCTCGAAGAGCCTGGTCAGGATGAGCCCGTTCACCAGGGGCAGCAGCAGCACGACGAAGCTGCGCAGCGGGCGGTGCCGCACGAGGAGCCACGCGAGCAGGGCGAGGGTGACGGTCCACATCGCGATCGGCCCGGCGAGCAGCGCGGCGGTGGTGCCCGTGGCGAGCAGCGCCGCGACGATCCGTCGCCACCCGCTCGCCGGCAGGATCGACCAGCCGACGATCCCGCCGACGGCGCCGACGAGCATGGGGTGCAGGGCGTAGGTGTTCGAGCCCTGCACGTGCAGCGCGCCGGTGATCGCGAGCCAGAGTCCCGCGAGGTAGCGGTCGGGGTAGACGCCCCAGGTCAGCGGGAGCGATCGCGTCGGCTCCCGCCAGCGCTCAGCGCCGGGCATCGAACACCGCCTGGCGGGGAATGCACGTCGGCATAGTGGAATGCTAGTGCCGTGCCCAATCGCGTCCGCCCTCTCGTGATCGGCCATCGCGGCGCGAGCGGCTACCGGCCCGAGCACACGCGGGAGGCCTATGAGCTCGCCTTCGCGCTCGGCGCCGACGCGGTGGAGCCCGACATCGTCGCGACGCGCGACGGGGTGCTCGTGCTGCG
>JBAQPI010000314.1:0-1709 GCA_049305635.1 Rhodoglobus sp.
GCGGGCTCATGCACGACCTGTTCGAGGCGCGCTTCAGCTACTCGGCGCTCTCGTTCGCGTACAGCATCGCCGCGACCCTCACGGCGTTCGTGCCCGCCCTGACTCTGCTGCTCGGGCAGTCGACGGGCTTCGCGTGGTGGCACCCGGGCATCGTGCTCGCGGTGCTGTCGATCGTGACGCTCGCCGCTTCCCTCGCGGCGGTGCGGATGCGCCTGCCCGACGAGGACTGATCAGGCCCGGTCGGCGAGGGGCAGCGGCGAGAAGACCCACACGATGCGGGTCAGTGCGGTCATTCATAGGCCTCCCTGATGAGGGCGCCGAGGGCGCTCGGTCCGATCTCGAGGCGTCGCGCCTCGGCGACGACCCGTTCGATGTCGCCCGCGAGCTGTGCGTAATCGTGAGCGCGCGCGGTCACGACGGCGCCCCGCCCCCGGCGCAGGTCGAGGAATCCTTCGTCGCGCAGCAGCTGGTACGCGTGCAGCACGGTGTGCACGTTGACGTCGAGCGACTCCGCGAGTTCGCGCGCCGCGGGCAGCCGCTCCCCAGAGACCACGGAGCCCGCGATCACCTGCGCACGGATGCCCGCCGCGAGCTGCTCGAACAGCGGCACGCCCGAGGCAGGGTCGATGGTGAGGAGCACCACAGCATCCTATTATTCTAATTGCACTAGATCAAGCGTGGACGTGACGGTCGTTCACGATCGCTTGTCCGCCGCCCGATGCTGGCCCTATGCTGTCGAACGTCCGGGGCCGACCGAGGTCCTCCGAGCCGTGCGAAGGATGCCATGAGTGACGACACCCCCACCGCCAAGTTCGACTCCACCGGGGGTGCCCCCACCGAGGCTCTCGGCACGTCGGCCGCCGAGGTGCCGCAGGAGGTCGCGGAGGAGCGCAAGTCGCGCAGGCTCATCCTGATCCTCGGGATCATCGGCGGTGCGCTGCTGCTCGGCGTGATCATCCTGCTCGTGCTGCTGCTGACGCGCGGCGCGGGCAACCCAGGCGGCGACGGCACCGCGACCCCCACGCCCTCGGCGACCGCCACCGCGACCCCCACGCCGACCCCGTCGGTCACGCCCACGCCAACACCGACCCCGACCGCGACCGCGGCGCCGCCGCCCCCGCCGGACACGAGCACCAAGGTCGACGCCTTCTCAGGCACCAACCAGATCTTCTGCAACACCCAGGCGCCGAACCCGCCGTCCTACGTGCTGAGCTTCAGCTGGCAGACCTCCAACGCCGACCAGATCTACTTCGGCGTCGCCACGAACGACGCCCAGGCCGGGGCGCTCTTCGACAACCTGCCGCCCTCGGGCAACAGCCAGGACGACTTCCCGTACGCGGTCGAGTTCCCGTGCCCGAGCCAGAGCCAGATCTACACGCTCACGGCGGTCGGTGACAGCGGCAAGGTCAGCAAGACGATCACGGTGACCAACACAGGCGACACCCAGTAGGACCCCTTGAGGGTTGGGGCAAATCGCATAGGTGAGGAGTCACGCCGCGCTGCACGAGCTTCAACGCCGGCACCGCGGTGCAGTGCCCGAACTCCGGGGACAAGCCTCGGATCCAGGTCAGCTGACCGACCGCACCTGCCGCGTCCTCCACAACCCGCGCGTTGTCGACTTCTCCCAAGATTCGGCATGACTACTTTCGAAGATTTGTTCGACACGAGACAATAGATGCATGGCCTTCACCGACTCCTTCGCCACTACG
>JBAQPI010000315.1:0-13361 GCA_049305635.1 Rhodoglobus sp.
ACCGTGTATCGATCGTGACTTTTTCCGGCGGGGCAGGGGTGCTCATGACGGATATTGCCGAGGATCTCGGACTGTCGATCTTCCCGTGGGACGAGCCCTGGCAAGATCGCCTTCGCGCTGTGTTGCCGAAGTTCGCGGCCACTGGAAATCCGATTGACGTAACCGGCGCGATGGCGGGAGATTTGAACATCCTGGCTGACGCGGTGCGCGTTGCATTGGAGAACCCCCTCACGGATCAAGCTATCGTCTTGCTCGGCAACCTCGAGCCCGAAGAAGACGAGATCTGCGCGCTGCTGCTCGAACGCGCTGCTGCCAGTGACAAGCCGCTGCTGGTCGTGTGGGTCGGCGGTTCCGGCCGTCCGCAGCAGATCTTGTCGGCTGGTGGTATCCCTACCTTCACCGATCCGGCACGAGCGATGAGGGCGGCGGCGGCGTCCGTGCGCTGGGCCAAGACCCGCGCCGACCGATCACCGGCGCGTGCTGACCAGGTACAGGCGGAAGGCATCGAGGCGGCACGGAACCTCGTGCGCCATGCAGCATCACGTGAGCAGCTGACACTCGACGAGATGCTCAGCAAGCGGATCGTCGCGGCTGTCGGTGTTTCGGTGGTGCAAGAAGCCCAGGCGCTCTCCGCGATAGAGGCCGTGGCATCTGCCGAAACGATCGGCTATCCGGTCGCGGTCAAGCTCCTCTCGGACGAAGTACCGCACAAGAGCGAACTCGGGGCTGTCCGCATCGGCTTAGGCGACCACGTCGCGGTGAGTGAAGCAGCTTCTGCGATTCTCGACATCGCCGTTGCGCACGGTGTTGCAGACCGCCGACTGGTTGTACAGCAGCAGCTCGACAATGATCTCGAAATCATCGTCGGTACATCGATCGACAACACTTTCGGGCCGGTAGTGCTCGTCGGAATTGGCGGCGTCACTGCCGAGGTCCTCCCTGATGTGCAGGTACGGCGAGCTCCGGTGTCCATCGACGAGGCGCGCCGGATGATCGCAGCACTTCGCGGCGTCAAGCTGCTGCGGGGCATTCGGGGTAGGCGCGGGGTGGATGAAGCGGTGTTGGCCAAGACGATCGCGCAGTTGTCGGGCCTGGCTGCGGAGCTGTCCGACTCGGTGTCATCTATCGATCTGAACCCGTTGCTCGTCCTGGGCGACGGCCGGCCGGTCGCCGTCGATGCCCTGGTCGTGCTCAGTTCAGACAGCTAATGTGCCGAGACTCGGCATCCCCCCAGTCAGTGCGAAGGAGCATCCACCGTGACAACACCTAACGAAGTCTCGATTCGCGGCACGCGGCCAGCCATTGTCACCGGGGCGGCGCGCGGCATCGGCGCAAGCATTGCAGAGGCACTCCTGGACGCAGGCCATCCCGTGGTCATCGTCGATATCAATGCGGACGCGCTGGACGAGTTCCGTGCCACGCACTCTGCCTTCGGCGATCGAGTGGCGGTCGTGGCGGCCGACATCTCAGTCGAGGAGGCCTGGGAGACGATTCTGCGTGAGGCACGGGGACAGTTCGGGCCGGTTGCGATGCTGGTGAACAACGCCGGGATCTCACCCAAACATGACGGCACCAGGATGTCCACCGAGAGGATGTCGCTGGAGGAGTGGAATCGTGTCATGGCCATCAACCTCACCGGTGCGTTCCTCGGAGTCCGAGCGGTGCTCCCCGACATGCGCGCGAGTGGGTGGGGACGCATCGTCAACGTCTCCTCGCAGGCGGGTCGTCAGGGCGCGCGGATCGCCGGGGCACACTACGGTGCGACGAAGGCGGCGCTGATCGGCCTCGCGATGACGCTCGCCTACGAATACGGCCCCGATGGGATCACAGCGAACGCGGTAGCGCCAGGTCGAATCGAGACTGACATGGCGGCGCAGGCGCCCGACGCCGTGAATGCGGAGCTGCTCACCGCGAGTCCGGTGGGGCGATTCGGGCAGCCCTCGGATGTCGCATCGCTCATCTCGTTCCTGGCAGGCGACGCGGCGTCGTTCATCACGGGCGCCACCATCGACGTGAACGGCGGCAGCTTCATGGGATGAGCGTCCTGGCAACGCAGGGTGTTCGATCAAGCAGAGGAGATGGATGATGCAGTTGTACCGTGATCTGCCCGACGGTGATGCGTGCGGGATTTTCGGAACCGAGGACGCCCTAGGCGCGCTCAACCGGCAGACTCCCGAGACCATCCGGTTCGCGCGCGACTCGATCAAAACCGGACAGGTATTTTCCCTCAACGCACCGCTGAATTGGCCGGATCCGCCGCTGTTCAATCGTGCACCGGCCGAGCACTCGGTATACACGACGGACATGGGCAACCGCGACGACTACCTGGACAAGTTCTACTTGCAGGCGTCCTCTCAGTGGGACAGTTTCCAGCATTTCCGAGATCCGGAGACCGGTTTCTACAATCATCTCCCACACGAGGATCTCGGAATCGAGAAGTGGGCTCAGCGCGGAATCGCCGGACGGGCGGTCCTGCTCGACGTCGAGCGCCACCTGGCTGCACAGGGACGACCGCTGCGCTGGGCTGAACGCACAGAGATCGGCGTCGACGTTCTCGAGGCAGTGAGAGCGGCGCAGGGCATCCAACCGCACGAAGGTGACATCCTGCTCATCCGCACCGGCTGGACCACGGGCTATCAGGCGGCGACGACGGAGCAGCGAAAGCGTGTCCGCACGGTGCACGACAGCCCGGGGCTTGAGCCGAGCCTGGGCATGGTGGAGTACCTTTGGGACTGGGGGGTGAGCGCGATCGCCGCCGACAACATCGGAGTCGAGCCGTTGCCGATCCAGGGCCCTATCAGCCTTCATGCGAGGCTGCTCTCGCGGCTCGGTGTCCCGTTCGGCGAGTTCTGGTGGCTCGATGAACTCGCCGCTCATAGCGCCGAGGACGGGCGCTATACATCCTTCTTGACATCCGCCCCATTGCATCTAGTCGGCGGTGTCGGCTCACCGGCCAACGCCCTTGCCATAAAGTAGTCAATGGCGGCCTCGGGCCCGGTCTACGTCACCGCCACGCAGTCACCTCTCGGCGGAAGCTCTCAGCGGAATCCGTCAGTTCGGCAGCTGCAGAGATTTTGTCTGCAGGTACTCCTCGAGCCCGAAGGCACCCAGCTCGCGACCGACGCCCGAGCGCTTGTACCCGCCGAACGGCGCGCGGGGGTTGTATCGCCCTCCGTTGATGTCCACCTGACCGGTCCGCATGCCGCGGGCGAACGCGATCGCGCGATCGTCGCTGCCCGACCACACCGCGCCGGAGAGACCGTAGAGGCTGTCATTGGCGATGCGCAGTGCGTCGGCCTCATCACGATACGGGATGACGGCGAGCACCGGGCCGAACACCTCCTCCTGACCGAGCTCGGATTGAGGATCGACATCGGCGAACACCGTCGCGGCGAGGAAGTATCCCGGTTCGCGCACGCGTTGCACACCCCCGGTGACCAGGCGTGCGCCGTCGGCCACGGCCCGCTCGATGAACCCGCGCACGGTGTCGAACTGATTCGACGATGCCACCGGTCCTAGGCGCGTCGCAGGATCGGCCGGGTCGCCGACGCCGTAGCGCGATGCCGCGCTCTCCACCAGCGCGAGCGCCTCGGCGTACCGTGACTCCGGCACCAGCATCCGCGTCCAGGCCATGCAGGTCTGCCCGGCGTTGAGGAACGCGTTCCCCACGCCCACCTTCACGGCGGTGGCGAGGTCGGCATCGTCGAGGATGACGTTGGCCGACTTACCGCCGAGTTCCAGGGTCACCTTCTTCACGGTGGCTGCGGCAACCTGCGCGACGCGGATGCCGACGCCCGTTGACCCGGTGAAGGAGATCACGTCCACGTCTGGGTGCTCCGCGAGCCGCTCGCCGATCACCGCACCGCTGCCGGAGACGAGGTTCACCACGCCCGGCGGGAGGTCTGCGTCGGCAAGCGCGTCGAAGAACTCGAACACCGACAGCGGAGCCTCATTGCTCGGCTTAACCACGACGGTACAACCCGCTGCGATCGCCGGAATCACCTTCGCGACCACCTGGTAGAGCGGATAGTTCCACGGGGTCACCGCGGCGACGACCCCGTAGGGTTCGCGCACGACGAGCGAGTTGCCCACCCGGTGCTCGTGCGCGAAGCCGTCGAACGCGTCGAGGACCCCCTCGGCCACCGCGAGCGGCACCTGCGTCTGCACGGTCTGTGCGATGCGGATGGGGGCGCCCATCTCGCTGCTGATCGTCTCGGCGATCTGCGGCAGCCGCACCCTCATCGCTTCGATCGCCCGCGAGGTACGGGCCCGCCGTTCCTCTGCCGAGACCAGCGGGTCGAACGCTTCCCGTGCCGCGGCGACCGCCGCGTCGACGTCGCGGGCATCGCCGCGCGGCACCGATCCGATCGCCTGCTCCGTCGAGGGGTCGACGACCTCGATCGCCCCGGTTCCCTGCGAGGAGGTCCATTCACCGCCGATGAAGTGGCGGGTGCGGTCGTAGTCGTGCGCGGACATGTTCTCTCCTGTCGGTGGGGATGCTGTGGATGCCGGTGGTCAGGGGACGATCGCCGCCCGTACGACGCGGCGCGCGTCGGCGTCCGCGAAGGCCGTGTCGATCTCGTCGAGTCCGTACGACACCCCGCTGAGCTCGTCGAGCGGGAGGTGATGCTGATGCCGTTCGAGGAACTCCAGTGCGGTGCCGAGCACGATGGGATCGTACAGGGAGACGCCGACGATCGTCTTGTTGCCGAACACCAGGCGCGACGGATCGAGTTCCGCGGTACGACCGAAGCCGATGTTGCCGATCTCCAGATAGCGGCCGAACTGCCCGAGCATCTTCAGGCCCTCGTCGATGACTGCCGGGCTTCCCACCACCTCGACGACCACATCGGCGCCGCGCCCACCGGTGAGCTCGCGGACCCGCTTCACGCGGTCGCGGGACGACTCGATCGCGGAGATGTCGATGACGTGGTCGGCACCGAATCCCTTCGCGAGCTCCAGTCGTTCGGCGACGCCGTCGACGGTGATGACGGTCGACGCGCCGCGCGCCTTTGCGACGGCGGTTGCGAAGAGCCCGAGCCCGCCGGCGCCCTGCACCACGACCGTCTCGCCGAAGCCCTGCGCGACGCGGTCAAGGCCGTAGATCACCTGGGAGAGCGCGCAGTTCGCGCCGGCGGCGTACTCGTCCGGCACGGAGTCGGGTACGACGTAGACGACGGCCTCCGCCGGCAGGAGGAAGTACTCGCCGAAGCCGCCGACGAAGTACGGCGGCTCGTCGGCGCGGCCGAGCATCGCCATCGACATCCGCTCGCACGCGATCGGGCGACCCGACAGGCACGACCGGCACCGGTGGCAGGGGAAGAAGTAGGGGAACGCCACGCGGGTGCCCTCGACGAGGGGGACGCCGTTGAGATCGGCGGTCACCCCCTCGCCGAGAGCGGCCACGCTGCCCACCATCTCGTGTCCGAGCACCGTGGGCAGCTGCCCGCCGAGCCCTTTCGTGGCGAAGCTGCCGTGCCACGCATGCAGATCCGATGCGCACACGTTCGTGCGGCGAACCCTCACCAGGATCTCTCCCGGTCCGACCTCGTCCAGGCGCTCGGTGCGCAGCTGGAATGGCCGCTCGATCTCGTCGAATCGTGCGATGCGTCCTTCGAACACGGTGTCTCCTTCAGGTTCTTTCGGGCGAGCGTTCTCGGCGACGCCGGTTCAGGCGTAGCCCTTGCGGCCGACGTTCGCGTACCGGACGAAGGCGCTCGAGTCCTCCACGGCGAACCGGTCGAGGTTCGTGTCGCAGGAGACGAAGTAGAGCACGTCGCGGTCGGGACCGCCGAACCATGGTGCCACACCCCAGCCATCCGGGATCAGAATGACGTCGGTGATCTTCCCGCCCTCTTCGACGCGGTAGAACCCGGCCTCCGGGCCTTCGGTGAGGGCGTTGCCCATCCAGACCCCGCCATCCGTGTCGATGGTGAGGCCGTCCGGGTGGAAACTCTCGGGCATGTCCGCCCAGAGCCGGTAGTTGCTCAGCGATCCGTCGGCAGCAATGTCGTAAGCCGAGATGCGGTGCGCGAAGAGCTCGTTGACGATGAGCGTCTTCCCGTCGGGCGTGACCTGCATGCCGTTGGGGAACATGATGTCGCCCGGCTCGGCGGTCGCGGTGCCGTCGGGGGTGATGTGCACGACGTGCGTCGTGCGAGGATCTTCGGCGCCGAGTTCGAAGCCGAAGTTTCCGACATACGCGTGCCCCGCGGCGGTGACGAACATGTCGTTGACATGCCCTTCGCACAGGTCCGACAGGTCGGCGTACACCGTGACATCGCCGTTCGGATTCCGGCGGAGCACCTTCTTGTCGACCATCGACACGACCAGGAGCGATCCATCGGCCAAGAAGCCGAGGCCAGAGGGCTGGCCCGGCACGTCGAGGATCGTCTCGACACTGCCGTTCGCCGGGTCGACCGTGATCACGCGACGGTTGAAGAAGTCGCTCGCCCAGATCTTGCCGTCATGCCAGCGCGGGGCTTCGAGGTACTTGTGGCCCTCGACGCTGAGGTTGGTGTAGGTGTGCTGCTTCATTACATCCTCCTTCATAATTGGGTGTGTTGCTTGATTGGGTGTGCTCGGCCTTTCAGACGTAGTCGCGTCGGAGCAGCTTCTTGTCGAACTTCCCGACGCCGGTCTTGGGCACGTCGTCGATGAACTCGAAGCGATCCGGCACCCAGAACGACGGGAACTTCGCGCGCAGATGCGCGGCCAGCTCCGCGGTGGTCACGGCACCCTGGCTGACCACGAAGGCCACGGGGCGTTCGACCCACTTCGGATCGGGTGCGGCGACGACCGCGGCCTCCTTCACGGCGGGGTGGGCCATGAGGTGGTTCTCCAGATCGACCGACGAGATCCACTCGCCGCCGCTCTTGATGAGGTCCTTCGCGCGGTCCACCAGAACGAGGTAGCCGTCGGGAGTCATATAGCCGATGTCCCCGCTGTAGAACCAGCCGTCGCGGAAGGTCTCCGCCGACCGTGCGTCGTCGTAGTAGGCCGAGGCCACCCAGGGCGACCGCACGCGCACCTCTCCGGGGTGCACCCCGTCCCACGGCTGCTCGACGCCCTCGTCGTCGACCAGGCTGAGCTCGACCAGCGGCAGCGGCTGCCCCTGCTTGCCCAGAACCTCGTACGCGTCCTCGGCGGGCACGTCATCGTACTGGCTCGCCAGGCCGCAGAAGGTCAGCAGCGGAGAGGCCTCGGTCATCCCCCAGGCCTGGACCACGTCGATGCCGTGGTTCTGCTTCCACCAGCGCATCTCGCTGACGGGGGGAGCCTGTCCGCCGAGCCAGAGGGTCTTGAGGCTGGAGACGTCCCAAGCGCGATCGGAGCGTTGCAGGGTCTCGCGAACCAGCATCCCCACCGTCACGGCTCCGGCGAAGAAGCTCGGCCGCCCGTGCTCGATCGTCTCCAGGTAGTCGACGCCGACCGGGTGGTCGCCGGGGAGCACGATCGTCGCGCCGTACAGCACGCATCCATAGGGCATGCCCCAGGAGTTCACGTGCGACATCGGCGTGACGAGCATGTACCGCTCGTGCTCGTCGACACCGATCGAGCCCGTGGTGCCGAGCGTGAGGGCATGGAGGGTGTGGCTGCGGTGGCTGTAGACGACGCCCTTGGGGTTGCCGGTCGTCCCCGACGTGTAACACATGCCGGCGGCAGTGTTCTCATCGAGGTCGGGGAAGTCGTACTCCTCGCTCTCCGCCGCAAGCGCCGTCTCATAGCCGACGACAGGCATGGTCAGCGTCGTCTCCGGGGGATCGTCATCGCTCAGCACGAGGATGGCGCGCACCCGGCCGAGGTGATCGCGCAGCCCTTCGAGCACCGGGAGCATGTCCGAACTGACGAGGAGGACCTCGTCGTCGGCGTGCTCGATGATGTAGCCGATCTGCTCGGCGGGCAGCCGGAGGTTGATCGTGTGCAGCACCGCGCCCATGCACGGCACCGCGAAGTACGCCTCCAGGTGCCGGTCGGTATTCCAGGCGAGGGTTGCCACGCGATCCCCGGGCTGAACGCCCAAGGTCCGCAGCGCGTTCGCGAGCCGGCGCACACGCAGGCCGAACTCGGCGTAGGTGCGGTGCCGGAACCCGCTCTCGGTGCGGGTGATGATCTCCTTGTGGCCGTACAGCCGCTCGGCGCGCCACAGCAGCGACTTGATCTGCAGCGGAACGTCCATCATCTGACTGAGCATGTCACTCCTCCGATCCGGGGGGACCGGAGGGCGCGGGGACAGTGCCCGCGCCCTCCGCGTCTCATGCGATCGCGAACTCGGGGTAGCCGGCGTCGCGGGACGCGTTGACGTGGCCGAGGTACGCCGGAAGCCCGCCCGGCCACATCAGCATCTCGACCTTCTTGCCCGGGATGTTTGCGCCCATGTACCAGGACTCCGCGCGGTCGAAGAGCGCCATTGCCATGACCTCGTCGATCAGCTGCTGCCACTTCTGCTCCGCCTCAGGCCTCGCCTCGATTCGCGGACTGCCGTTGGCTTTCAGGTGGTCGAGCAGGTTGACCACCCATTCGCCCTGCGCCTCAGCACAGGTCGGACCGTTGCAGAACGCCGACGGGCTCTGCGGGCCGTAGACGTAGAACATGTTCGGGAACCCGGCGGTCGCCGCTCCCAGCGCGGTGTGCACGCCATCCTGGAACGAGTCCTTGAACGACTCGCCCGCAGCGTTGCGGATGTCGATGCGGGTGATGCCGCCGGTGACGTTGTCGAAGCCAGTGGCGAGCACCAGCAGGTCCACCTCGTGCTCGACGCCGTCCGCCGTCAGCACCCCCTTCGGGGTGATCCGGACGATGTCGTTCTTCTTCAGGTTCACCAGCGTGACATTGTCCTGGTCGAAGATGTCGAAGTACCACTGCTCGAGCGAGGGCCGCTTGACGCCGAAGGGGTGCGGCGGCTCGGTCGGCGCGAGATCCTCCCAGAGGTCCTTGTTCTTGATCCGCGCCCGGGTCTTGTCGCGCCAGAAGTCGTAGAACTGGCGGTTCGCCTTCTCGTCGAAGAAGAAGTCGTTGAAGTTGCCCAGCCAGGGCACGAACCCGCCGACCTGCCACAGGTGCTCGTACGTCGCCAGACGCTCCTCGTCGGAGACGTCGAAGGTGCCGTGATCGAGGAAGTCGTAGTCGAAGCCGGCGAAGGTCGTGTTCCGCTTCGCCATCCACTCCTCGTAGTGCTGCTTCTGCTGTGCGTTGTCGGCGTCCGTGAGACTGCGTTGCTGCATGGGCAGGGCGAGCATCGGCGTGCGCTGGAAGATCGTGAGGTGCTCCGCGACCTTCGCCGCCTCCTGCGCGACCTGGACGCCCGAGGCTCCGGTGCCGATGACGGCGACGCGACGTCCGTCCAGCGGCGTGCCGTTCTGGGGCCAGCGTGCGGTGTGGTGCACCTCTCCGGCGTAGGTCTCAAGCCCCGGGATGGGGGGCGTGTAGGGCGCCGATCCGAACCCGGTGCAGAGGACCACGTAGTTGGCTGTGACCGAGAACGTCTCACCCGTCTGAAGGTTCTTCGCGTCGACGTCCCAACGATTCTTCTGCTCGTCGAAACGAGCGGACTCCACGTGGGTGCTGTAGGAGATGTCCTTGGAGAAGTCGAGCTTGGCATCGGCGTGGTGGAAGTAGTCGCGCACCTCCGACCAGTCGGGGTAGAGCTCGCTGAAGTTCCAGTCCCGCCAGAGCTCGGGATCCGAGAACTGGTACATCTGGCCCCAAGTATCCACTCGGGCGCCCGGGTAGCAGTTCCAGTACCACACGCCGCCGAGACCGGATCCGGCTTCGAACACATGGACATCATGACCGCGCTTGCGGAGTTGATCGAGCTGGTAGAGGCCGGCGAATCCGGCGCCGACGATGAGAACGTCGAGCTCCTGGCCTGGGGTGACACTCGTCATGGGTTAAGACCCTTCTTGTCATTGGCGACGCCCGCGGACTGCTGCGTCCCGACCGTCGCGACAGCATCTTCGCTGTCCGCCATCAGCATGGAACGGACGGGATGGGTGCCCATGTCTCATTGCGAGACAGATGGTGCTGCCCGCGGATCGCCTGTGTGCAGGGGGTCTCAGATTGAGACGCGGCCCGCCGCGGCGCTGAACCATATTGGGGAGTGCTGCTTCAAAGAGGCAGCCATCAACCACCGACCATTGGCCACCGACCATTCGCCACCGAGGAGAGCTCCCATGACCGACACGATGCGCGCATTCGTCATCGCCGAGGTTGGCAAGACGGCGGTAGGTGAGAAGCTCATTCCGCAGCCGGGACCCAACGACGTGATCGTCCGGACGAAGGCAGCTCCAGGCCGTCTTTAATGGTCTTTGAGCGTCGCAGCGTCTTGCGGCTCCGGCACTCCGCGCCCGGGGCCACGTTCCCGCACTACCAGGAAGGACCAGCTGAATGACATCACTGGACATCACGCGTGAAGGACCTGTCGAGATCTGGACGATCAACGGTCAATCCACTGGGAACGCGATCACTTCCAAATCGTTCATCTCCGCTTTCGACAAGGCTGTCGATGAGTCGAACGCAGACCTTGAGGTCAGGACAGTGATACTGACAGGCGCGGGGAAGATCTTCACCTCCGGGGGCAACGTCAAGGAGATGGCTGACAAGGAAGGGATGTTCGGCGTCGATGCGCGCCGTCAGCGCCAGGAGTACATGAATGGCATCCAGCGGTTGCCCCGCGCGGCAACTCGCCTCGAGGTGCCGTTGATCGGCGCGATAAACGGCCCCGCGATCGGCGCCGGCTGCGATCTCGCCATGATGTGCGACATCCGTATCGCCTCGGAGCGGGCCTCGTTCGCCGAGAGCTTTGTCTCTGTCGGCATCGTCCCCGGCGACGGCGGCACATGGTTCCTCCCTCGCGCGGTGGGATATGAGCGCGCTGCCGAGCTGACCTTCACCGGAGACCGCATTGACGCCGTGACCGCGCATGAGTGGGGCATGATCAGCCGGGTGGTTCCTCATGACCAGTTGCTCTCGGCGGCGAGAGAGCTCGCGGAACGCATCTCCAAGAATCCTCCGCACGCACTACGCATGGCGAAGCGGCTGCTCATCGAGTCGCGCTCCGCTCACCTCGAGTCCATCCTCGCCATGGCCGCCGCCATGCAGCCGCTGGCCCACCTCGACCCCGAGCATGACAAGCGTGTAGAGCAGTGGAGGACATTGTGAGAGGCACGGCGAACTTGATGCCGCCGGCGTCCCTGATCACCGACGCCGAGATGGAGCTCCGCGCCGAAGTGCGCGCCTTCATCGCCGAGCGGCGGGCCGGTGGGCGACACGTGTGGGCGGTCGATAGCTGGCTGTCGAGCTGGGACGAAGACTTCTCGCGTGAGCTTGCTGCGCGCGGGTGGGTCGGTATGACCGTTCCAGTCGAGTACGGAGGTCACGGTCGCACCTTCACGGAGCGGTTCGCCGTCGTAGAGGAGCTCCTTGCCGCGGGGGCGCCGGTTGCGGCGCACTGGATCGCCGACCGCCAGATCGCGCCGAGCCTACTCAAGTTCGGCACCGAAGAGCAGAAGCGCGCCTACCTGCCGCACATCGCCGCCGGCGAGAGCTACTGGGGCATCGGCATGAGCGAGCCGAACGCTGGCTCCGACCTCGCCAGTGTACGCACCCGCGCGGAACGGGTGGACGGCGGGTGGACGATCACCGGCAACAAAGTGTGGACGAGCGGTGCTCACCGCGCTCACGCCTTCATCGTGCTGGCTCGTAGCGCTCCGCTCGACCCTGAACATCGACACGCCGGACTTAGCCAGTTCATCGTGGAGTTGGCGCAGGACGGCGTCGAGGTGCGACCGATCGTCTCGATGAACGGGGACCAGCACTTCAACGAGGTTTTCCTCGACGAGGTCTTCGTCCCGGATAGCCGGGTGTTCGGTGAGGTCGGACAGGGATGGCAGCAGGTGACCAGTGAACTCGGCTTCGAGCGCAGCGGGCCAGAGCGAGTGCTGTCGACCTTCCCGTTGTTGACCGAGATCGTGCAGAACGCGGCCGAGGGCAGGCTCGATGTCGACGCCGACCTCGGGCGGCTGGTCGCGCGCGTGACTGGCCTGCACCAGATGTCCATGGCCGTCTCGGGCGCACTGCAGCGAGGTGAACCGGCCGATGTTCCGGCAGCGGTGGTCAAGGTGATGGGCACTACCACCGAGGGTGACGTCGCCGACTACGCGGACCTTCTCCTCGGCGATGGCAGCGACGTCACCAACGAGTTGAGACGACTGACGACCCAGGGCGTCGATCAGCGGCCTGGATTCACTCTGCGGGGCGGGACCAACGAAGTCTTGCGCGGCGTGATCGCTCGCGGATTGGGGCTGCGATGAACGAGGAGTCTCTCACCCCCGATGCTGATCTGGTCGAGATGCTCGACAGCGTCTTCTCGGGATATCGCGAGACGCATGCCCCACTCCCGGGTCGGCTGACGCTCGACCGCGAACTCTGGGCCGAACTGGACGAGCTCGGACTTGTCCGGCTCACGGGTGCCGAGGACAAGGGCGGTGGTGGTGCGAGCTGGGTCGAGGGACGGGCTCTGATCGAGGCCGCCGTGCGTCACGGTGTACGTGTGCCTGTCGCGGAGAGCGACCTGCTCGCCGGATGGCTTCGCGACGAGGTCGGAATCGACAGCACCGTGGGCAACGCCGTGAGCACCGTCGCGGTCCTAGACGAGAACGGTGTCGCCAACAACGTCCCGTGGGCCGGAGAGGCCGACGCGATCGTCGTCGTCTGGCCTGTCGACGAGGGCTATCGTGCCGCCGAGCTACCCGCGACCAAAGTACGCCTCACTTCGGGTGAAAACCTGCTCGGCGAGCCGCGCGACACGATCGCCGTCGAGCTGGACTCAATCATCGGCTTGCCGGTCGCTGCCGAGACCGTCGCCGGACTTCGACGCAGGAGCGCGCTCGTGCGCGCCGTGCAGGTGAGCGCGGCGCTCGAGCGCTCTCTCGACCTTGCCCTCGAGTACGTCCCGGTGCGAGTCCAGTTCGGCCGTCCGATCGCCAAGCTGCAGGCCGTGCAGAACATGCTTGCCGACATCGCGACCGAGACCGCGCTTGCCCGCTCCTCGACGGATTCGGCGCTCACCAAGGCTCTCGTCGATGGCTGGTCGGCAGAGGGTCTTGACTTTCTCGTGGCCGTGGCTCGATCGTGTGGCGGTCACGCGGCATCCGTCGTGGTGCGAAACGCTCATCAGGTGTTCGGGGCGGTCGGGACAACGCGAGAGCACCGCCTGCACGACTACACCCGTGCGGCGCTTGCCTGGCGCGGTGAATACGGGGCCGTCCGTTCGTGGGATCTGCAGGTGAGCGCCGCTGCCCGCAACGCAGGTCCCGGCGGACTCTGGGCTCTGATCGCACGGTGAGGACGTTCACGTCCCT
>JBAQPI010000316.1:0-5245 GCA_049305635.1 Rhodoglobus sp.
GCCGGCAGGGGCGAGAGGATGTGGGCGTGCAGCTTCGCGCTCGACCAGGCCTTGCCAGACCAGCGCTCCCGCAACCCCGGCTCGGGAAGGCGGCAGCAGGCCTCGTCGGGGCACGTCGATGACATCCGGTTGGTGGTCTCGCGACCGCGGAACCACTTCGAGTGCGCGAAGGGCACGCCGATCGTGATGGAGAACTCCTCGTTGGCCGTGGTGCCGGTCTGGGTGGAATCGAAGAAGGTGCCCTCGGGGGTGTCGGTGTACTGGTAGAACTCCGTCGTGCGGTTGGTGCGGGTGAAGGCCGTGCGCGCGCTCCACTTGCGGCACACGAACTGGCCCTCCGTCGATCCGGTCACGTCCACGGGCAGGCGAAGACCGTCATTCTCGTAGGCCTTCGCGACCGCGCCGTCGTCGCTGACCCGCAGGAAGTGCACCTCGAGGTCGAGGTGCTCGGTCGCGAGGTTGGTGAAGCGCAGCGCAGCCGCCTCGTGGGTGACGCCGAAGGCGTCGCGGAAGTCCTCGACGGCGATGTTGCGATCCGCCTTGGCCTGCTGCAGGAACTCGACCGACTGGCGCTGCGGCATGAGCACCGCGGCCGCGAAGTAGTTGATCTCGAGCCGCTGCTGCAGGAAGTCCGCGTAGGTGGCGGGCTGCTGGTGGCCGAGCACGCGGTGCGCCATCGCCTGCAGCGCCATGCCGCGCAGGCCGTGACCGCCCGGAATCGAGGCCGGCGGCAGGTAGATCCGGCCGTTCTCGAGGTCGGTGACCGACCTCGCCGAGTGCGGCAGGTCGGGCACGTGCACGAGCTCGAAGCCGAGCTTCTCGGCGAGCCTCGAGACCGAGCGATGCGTGAGCGCGCCGGTGGTGTGACCGATGTCGGCGAGGAGCCGTTCGGCGACCACCTCGATCTCGGGCAGGTAGTTGTCCACGGTCCGCATGCGCTGGCGCAGCTCCGTGTTGGCGCGCCTGGCCTCCTCGGGGGTCGCGATGGCTTCGCGCGCGCGCCGGGCGAGTTCGCGGTGCATCCCGACGAGCGCCTCGAGGGTCTCGTCGCTCGTGCCCTTCCCGGGCCGGATCGCGGGGAGCCCGAGCGAGGCGTAGATGCTGCTGCGCTGGGCGCGGTCCAACTCGATCTCGAGTGCGGCGCGCTTGTTCGGCGGCGCCTCGTCGAGGAGGTCGGAGAGCTGCACACCGACGACGCCGGCGATCGAAGACAGCAGGGTGAGCCGCGGCTCACGGCGACCGTTCTCCATGAGCGAGAGCTGGCTCCCGGCGATCCCGACACGTTCGCCGAGCTGGTCGAGTGTGAGTCCCGCGGTGGCGCGGAAGTGCCGGATGCGCTGCCCGAGCGTCACAAGATCGTTCACAGCACCAGAATAGCGAAAGATTCAGCTATCTTTCACCATCGAACGGTCGGCACCGCCCCCTCCGGGGGCTGATAGTGGAAGAACACGACGACTTTCGCGAGGGAACACACGGGGAGAGACGATGAGCATCGCCGAGATCACGACCACGGGAATCGAGAACCACGTGCCGTCCGGCGCACCGAACTCGGTCGTCGAGTGGGTCGAGCAGATCGCCGCGCTCACGACCCCGGACCGCATCGTCTGGTGCGACGGTTCCGCCGCCGAGTACGACGCCCTCACCCGTGAGATGGTCGAGGCCGGCACGCTCATCCGCCTCAACCCCGAGCACCGCCCGTACAGCTTCCTCGCCCGCAGCGACCCCAACGATGTCGCGCGCGTCGAGGAGCGCACCTTCATCTGCTCCGCCAAGCAGGAGGATGCCGGCCCCACCAACAACTGGGTCGATCCCACGACGATGCGCGCCGAGTTCGACACCCTGTTCGCCGGCGCGATGCGCGGCCGCACGATGTACGTCATCCCGTTCTCGATGGGTCCGCTCGGCGGCCCGCTCTCCCGGCTCGGCGTGCAGGTGACGGACTCCCCCTACGTCGTGGCGAGCATGTCGATCATGACCCGCATGGGATCCGACGCGCTCGCGCTCATCACGGACGCCACCCGCTGGGTGAAGGCCGTGCACAGCGTCGGCGCGCCGCTGACACCCGGCCAGCAGGACGTGCCGTGGCCGTGCAACGAGCTCAAGTACATCTCGCACTTCCCGGAGACCCGCGAGATCTGGTCCTTCGGCTCCGCCTACGGTGGCAACGCGCTCCTGGCCAAGAAGTCCTTCGCGCTGCGGATCGCCTCGACGATGGCGCGCGAGGAGGGCTGGCTCGCCGAGCACATGCTCATCATCAAGGTCACCAACCCGCGCGGCCGGGTGTTCCACGTCGTGGCGGCGTTCCCGAGCGCCTGCGGCAAGACGAACCTCTCGATGCTGCAGCCGACCATCCCGGGCTGGAAGGTCGAGACGATCGGAGACGACATCGCCTGGCTGGGCATCGGCGAGGACGGCCGCCTGCGCGCGATCAACCCCGAGGCGGGCTTCTTCGGCGTGGCCCCGGGCACGGGCCTGTCGAGCAACCCCACCGCGGTCGAGACGATCTGGGGCAACACGATCTTCACCAACGTCGCCCTGCGTGAGGACGGCGATGTCTGGTGGGAGGGTCTGACCGACGCCCCGCCGGCACGGCTGACCGACTGGCAGGGCAACCCGTGGACGCCGGATTCCGGTCGCCCGGCAGCACATCCGAACTCGAGATTCACGGTTGCCGCGCAGCAGTGCCCGAGCATCGCGGATGACTGGCAGGACCCCAAGGGCGTCGTCATCGACGCCATCATCTTCGGCGGTCGCCGCGCGACCAACGTGCCGCTAGTGGTGGAGGCACGGGATTGGGAGCATGGCGTCTACCTGGGCGCCACGATCTCGTCCGAGCGGACGGCGGCCGCCGAGGGCACCCTGGGAGAGCTCAGGCGTGACCCCTTCGCCATGATGCCGTTCTGCGGCTACAACATGGCCGACCACTGGGCGCACTGGCTTGACATCGGCCAGAAGCTGCGCACCTCCGGCACCGTGCCGCGGATCTTCCAGGTCAACTGGTTCCGCAAGGGCTCGGACGGCGGGTTCCTGTGGCCCGGGTTCGGCGAGAACTCCCGCGTGATCGAGTGGATGCTGGAGCGCGTCGACGGCAAGGTCGCCGCCCAGGAGAGCCCCATCGGCTACCTGCCGAAGGACGGCGAGTTGAACCTCGACGGCCTCGACATCAGCGCGGGCCAGCTCGCGGAGCTGTTCGCGATCGACCCCGCCTCGTGGAGCGCCGAGGCGGACGCGACCGAGGAGTTCTTCGCCACCTTCGACGGACGCGTGCCGGAGCCGGTCGTCAGGCAGCTCGGGATCCTGCGCTCGAACCTGGGCTGAGCCGCGACATCCCAACTCTCCGGCCGGGACCAACGTTCCGACCGGGGAGTTCGTCTTGGTGGGTGTGAGCACCATCGCACCCGCGCGGCTGATCGCGTCGGCCACAATGGAGCCGACGACGAGGAGGCGAGCCGTGGCCACGCCAGAGGACTCCCCCGCGCGCTGGGAGGAGGTGGTCACCCGGCTCGTGGCCGAGCGCGGCGACGCGCTCGCCCGGTATGCGGCCTTCGTCTCCGGCAGTCGCGAGGATGCGGCCGACCTCGTGCAGGACGCGCTCGTGAAGACGTTCGGCCGGCTTCGCAATGGCCACACGATCGCGAGCGCCGAGGCCTACGTGCGCCGCGCGATCCTCAACACGTTCATCGACGCCGGCCGGCGCACGAGCCGCTGGCGACGCATCCGGCACCTCGAGGCCGTGCCCGAGGCCGACCCGGCGCGGGACGGCGAGGTCCACTCACGCATCGACCTCATGGGCGAGCTCGCCAGACTGAGCCCGCGCGAGCGGGCCTGCCTCGTGCTGCGCTACTACGAGGACCTCAAGGTCGACGACATCGCGGAGAGTCTCGAGCTCAGCCCGGGCGCCGTCAAGCGCTACCTCAGCGACGGGCTGGGCAAGCTGCGCGCCTCGATCGGCGGACCGGACGGGGACGACCATGTCGGATGACCAGCGCCTGCGCGACCTGTTCGCGGCGCAGCCCTCACCCGGCGGGATCGACGCGCGCGCCGTGATCCGGCGCAGTCGCGCCCGACGGCTGCCCAGGCAGCTCGCCGCCGGCGCGGTGGGCGCGCTCGCCGTCGTCGGCGTCGGAGTGCTCGGGGTGCAGAGCCTCGCGCCGCCGCAGCCGACGACCATCACGATGGAACAGGGCGGCGGCGCGCCGGCCGAGGAGTTCGCCGCCGATTCGACCGTCGAGCGCGCGCCCGCCGAGAAGCTCAATCCGTGCGAGGGAGCCCTCGCCGAGGTCGCTCCAAGTCGCTACGGACTGCAGTTGGATGTCGTGTTCCCCGAGTCCGCGCCCGCGACCGGGGCGCCCGTGGCGGGCCTCGTGCGCCTCACCAACACGAGCGGCTCGCGCGTGGTCGGCACGACGGGCGACGCCCCCGCGATCACGGTGTCCCAGGGCGGGATCGTGCTGTGGCACAGCACCGGGGCGGCGGGCGCCGCGGCGGTGGTCGTGGACCTCGCGGCCGAGGAGTCGCTCGAGTTCGCAGCATCCTTCACCCCCGTGCGCTGCGGTGCCGAGGATGACACGGCCGAGGCCTTCCGCGCCGACCTTCCGCCCCTGGCGCCCGGCGTCTACGAGCTCACGGCCGCGATCGACTTCGCCCCCGACCCGTCGATCGCCGCGGAGGACGCGGAACTCGACCTGGTGACCGGGGTCGCCGCGCCGATCCGCCTGGAGTGACGCGGGAACCCCCACCACGCCGTTGTGGTGGGGGTTCCCGGTGTTCGCGAGACGAGCTTAGCCCTTGCGGTCGCCGGGAAGCGCGCTGGCTAGACTCCGGGTGTACGAATCGAGAGGACCCGCCGATGCTGTCACGACTGGGGGCGTCGCTCGCCCTTGGCGCCGCACTGCTGCTGCTCGCCGCCGCACCCGCCGCATACGCGGAGGATCCGGTCGATCTCGACGGCGCCTACGTGCTCGACGCGGTCGGCGCCATCTCGGGCAGCGAATCCGAGGTGCAATCCGCGCTCGACTCACTCTTCACCCGCGCCGACATCGGCCTCTACGTCGTCTATGTCGACACCTTCACGAACCCGGCGGACCCGGTCGAGTGGGCCGACGAGACCGCCGTGCTGAACTTCCTCGGGGCGCGAGACCTGCTGCTCGCGGTCGCGACCGGGGACCGGCTCTACTCCTTGTCGATCGACGACACCTTCCCGCTCTCCGACGCGCAACTGGACCGGGTCGAGGCCGCGATCGAG
>JBAQPI010000317.1:0-6178 GCA_049305635.1 Rhodoglobus sp.
GCCCCCGACTACGAGCCCGAGGAGCCGGCGGACACCACCGACGTCGCCTTCGCGCCGCCCCCGGTCAGTCCGTTCGCTCCCGAGCTCGCCGGGGAGCCGGAGCCGCAGCCGATCTTCGCGCCGCCGCCCGCCGGGATCCCCGAGCCGCCGCTCGAGCCGGAGCCCGGGTTCGAACCAGGGGTCGCCTTCGAGCCGGTCGTCGAGGCGACGATCGAGCAGCCTCAGGACGCCGGCCCGCCGCCGCTCATCGAGCCGCCGCCCTTCGGCGGCCCGCCGATCCTGCCCTCCCAGGCTCGGCTGCATCCCGAGCCGGAGGATGCCGAGCCGGGCGCGCACTCGTTCGACTTCGGCCTCGGTGCGCCATCCGTGCCGGTGACCCCCGCCCCGGCACGGCCGCCGGCGGAGGCCTTCAGCTTCGAGGACGTGCTCAGCGGTACCTCTGAGACGGCGCCGCCGCCGCCCGCCGAGGCCACCGTGCCGCCCGGCTACATCGATCCCGCCCCGGTCTCGGCCGCCGCGCCGATCCCCGCCGACACGGGCTCCGTCTCCATCGTCGAGACCGGGCTCGACCGCGACGTCGAGGACGACGTCGATGAGACCGACCGCGTCTTCGCGGACATCGCCGGCGCCGTCGCCGTCGACATCGCGGGCAACGCCGTCATCCCCGAGCACGTGTCGCCGCCCTCCGGACCGATCTCCACCGTGCGCGTGCCCGAGGACGAGCAGGTGCTGCTCGACAACGAGCCCGTGCGCCAGCCGGTGTTCAGCATCGAGCGGGCCGGGGAGCAGCCGACCCCGCTCGACCACCGCGTCGGTCGCGCCGCGCGCCTGTTCTGGCTCTGGTTCGCCGCCAACTCCTCGATCGTCAGCCTCGGGCTCGGTGCCGCCGTCTTCGCGGTCGGAATGAGCCTGCGCCAGTCCATCGTCGCGATCCTCGCCGGCGTCGCCCTCTCGTTCATCCCGCTCGGACTCACGACGCTCGCCGGCAAACGCAGCGGCCAGCCGACGATGGTGGTCTCCCGGGCCACCTTCGGCGTGCTCGGCAACGTCGTGCCGGCGATCCTCGCCCTCGTCACGCGCGTGTTCTGGGGCGCCGTGCTGCTGTGGCTGCTCGGGTCGTCGATCGCGATCGTGCTCGTCGGCGCCGAGCTCGGCGGCGTCCTCGGCGACCGCATGATCCTCCTGCTCTCGCTCGGCATCGCCTTCCTGCTCGCCGTGCTCGTCGCCTTCGCCGGATACCCGCTGCTGGCGAGGATCCAGCTCGTGCTCTCCGTGCTCTCCGGGGCTCTCGTGGTGGGCCTCATCGCCATGACCGCCGGGTACATCGACGTCGCGCAGGCGCTCACCACCCCCGACGGGCCCTGGCTGCTCACCATCACGGGCGCGGTGCTCGTGTTCAGCTTCGTGGGACTCGTGTGGGCCAACAGCGGCGCCGATCTCGCCCGCTATCAGCGGATGGGCTCGAGCGGCGCGTCATCCATGCTCTGGGCGACCTTCGGGGCGACCCTGCCGGCGTTCCTGCTGATCGGCTACGGCGCCCTGCTCGCGGCCTCGAACGAGGGGATCGCGACGGGCTTCCTGCAGTCGCCGCTCGACACCCTCGCCCTCATGCTGCCGCTGTGGTACCCGGTGCCGCTCATCGCCGCGACCGCGCTGAGCCTGCTCTCGGGCATCACGATCACCCTGTACTCCGGCGGCTTCGCGCTGCAGGCGATCGGGGTGCGCGTGCCCCGGCAGGCCGGGGTCGTCATCGTCGGGGTGCTGCTCGGTGCGCTCGCGCTGCTGTTCACCTTCGGGGTGACCGGCGGCATCGTCGAGCTGTTCCGGGATGCCGCGACCACCCTCGCGGTGCCGACCGCCGCCTGGGCGGGGCTCTTCGCCGCCGAGATGATGATCCGCAACCGCCGGTTCGAGGGCGAGTCGCTCGTGCGTCGCGGCGGAGTCTACGCCGACGTGCGGTGGGGCAACCTCATCGCGCTGTTGACGATCACCGCGATCGGGCTGGCGTTCACCTCGGCGACCATCACCTGGCTGTCGTGGCAGGGCTACGGCTTCACCCTGCTCGGGCTGCCGCTCGACGGCGACCTCGCGGGCACCGACCTCGGCGTGCTCATCGCGCTCGTGCTCGGCCTGCTCGTGCCGATCGTGTTCGGCATCCCGGCCATCCGTCGCCAGGAGGCGGCGAAGCCCTGAACCGGGTCGGCCACCCGCACGGGCGCTGGGTAGGCTGACACCGTGCCAACCACCGTCGCGGATGTGACCACCGCCGTCGAGCGTCTGTGGCCCGCCGCGGGGGCCGAGCCGTGGGACGCCGTCGGTCTCATCGCCGGCGACCCGGCCGACCCCGTGGAACGCATCCTCCTCGCCGTGGATGCCGTGCTCGACACGGTGGACGAGGCCATCGAGCAGTCCGCGGGCCTGCTGCTCGTGCACCATCCGCTGCTGCTGCGCGGCGTCACGACGGTGGCGGGGGACCGCTACAAGGGCGCGGCGCTCACCCGGCTGATCCGTGCGCGCTGCGCGCTGCTGGCCGCCCACACCAACGCCGACGTGGTCGAGAGCGGCACCTCGGCGGTGTTCGCCGAGCGGCTCGGACTCCTCGACCTCCGTCCGATCGTGGCCGGGGTCGATCCGGCGCGCGGCATCGGGCGGGTGGGGCGGCTCGCCAGCCCGACGACGCTCGGCACGCTCGCACGCGTGCTCGGCGACATCCTGCCGGCTACCGCCTCCGGCATCCGGGTCGCCGGCGACTTCGACGCGCCCGTCACGACGGTCGCGCTCTGCGGCGGGTCGGGCGATGCCTACCTCGCAGCCCCCGCGGTGCTCGCGGCCGACGTGTACATCACGAGCGACCTGCGGCACCATCCCGCATCGGAGGCCCGCGAGAACGCCCGCGTCGGCGGCGGACCGGCCCTCA
Source organism: Rhodoglobus sp. (assembly GCA_049305635.1). Lineage (GTDB taxonomy): Bacteria > Actinomycetota > Actinomycetes > Actinomycetales > Microbacteriaceae > Rhodoglobus. The sequence continues at coordinate 2,918 of JBAQPI010000317.1, forward strand.
TCGACGTGTCGCACTGGGCCAGCGAATGGCTGTGGCTCGACACCGCGGCCGCGCAGTTGCGCGCGGCGCTGCCGGACGTCGAGATCACCGTGAGCGAATTGCGCACCGACCCGTGGGACTTCGCGGTGGTGCAGTGAAGGAGAACGACCCATGGCGTTGAAGGCCGGTCCCGAGACCCAGGCGATGCTGCTCGACCTGCAGGCGCTCGACACGAGGCTCGCGCAACTCGAGCACCGCGTCAGGAGCCTGCCCGAGCACGCGGCCCTCGCCGCGCTCGCGACCGAGAGCGGTGCACTGCGCACGAGGCTCGCCGAGCAGCAGGGCCTGCTCGAGAACACGCGCATCGAACTCGGACGGGTCGAGGCGGACGTCAAGGTCGTCGAGACGCGCATCGAGCGGGATTCGCAGCGGCTGCAGGCCAGCTCCTCGGTCAAGGACGTCGCGGCGCTCGAGCAGGAGCTGCAGGCCCTGCGCAAGCGGCTCGACGACCTCGAGGAGATCGAGCTCGCCGTGATGGAACGGGCCGAGGAGCAGGAGGCCGCGGTCGCCGGCACCGAGGCCGCGCTCGGCGCGATCGCGAGCCGCACGCTCGACGCTGAGTCGGCAAGGGATGTCGCGCTCGCGAGCATCGAGGCGGAGCGCAGCACGGCATCCGCCGGCCGGCGCGAGATCGCCTCGAAGCTCCCGGAGGACCTGCTGGCGCTCTACGAGAAGCAACGTGCCCGCTACGGCACCGGGGCGTCGTTGCTGCGCGGCGGCGTCTCGATGGCGTCCGGGGTCAAGCTGCTCGAGGACGAGCTGCAGAAGATCCGCTCGGCCGAGCCCGACGACGTGCTGATCTGCCCGTCGAGCGACGCGATCCTCGTGCGCACGGACGAGTCGGGACTCTGATGGGGCGGATGCTCCTCATCGAGGCGGACGGCGGGTCGCGGGGCAATCCGGGCCACTCGGGCAGCGGCGCGGTCGTGATGGACATGGCCAGCGGCGAGATCCTCGCCGAGATCGGCCTCTACGGCGGCATCGCCTCCAACAACGTCGCCGAGTACAGGGCCATGATCGCGGGCGTGCGCAGGGCGCTCGAGATCGACCCGGACGCCGAGCTGCACATCCGCATGGACTCCAAGCTCGTCGTCGAGCAGATGTCCGGCCGGTGGCGCATCAAGCACCCCGACATGGCCGAGCTCGCCGCCGAGGCGCGCGAGTTGCTGTCAGGCACCCCGGTGCGGTTCGAGTGGATCCCGCGGCTCGACAACTCCCGGGCCGACAAGCTTGCGAACCTCGCGATGGATGCCAGGACCGACCTCGGCCGGTAGGCTTGGGCACCGAATGGGCCGGCAAGACGGTCGCGTCATCCGCTCCGGTGGGTGCCGAGGAACGTCCGGGCTCCGCAGAGCAGGATGGTGGGTAACGCCCACCCGGGGCAACCCGCGAGAACAGTGCAACAGAAAGCAGACCGCCACCGGGCCTCGGTCCGGGGGTAAGGGTGAAACGGTGGTGTAAGAGACCACCAGCGGCCGTGGTGACACGGCCGGCTGGGTAAACCTCGTCCGGAGCAAGGTCAGACAGGGAACCACGGGGCTGCTCGTCCCGTTCCCGGGTAGACCGCTTGAGGCGTGCGGCAACGTACGTCCTAGAGAGATGGCCGTCCAGCATCCTTCGGGATGTCAACAGAACCCGGCGTATCAGCCGGCCCATTCGCCTCGCGCCGGTCGGCTACACGACGCCGGTGGTGCCCAGCAGTGTGCCGACGAGGAAGGTGACGCCGAGGGCGAGCGCCCCGCCGATGACGACCCGCAGGGTCGGCCGGATCCAGGAACTGCCGCCGATGCGCGCGCTCACCACACCGGTGGCGGCGAGGGCGATGAGCACCGCGGCGAAGGTCACCGGCACACGCCACCCCTCAGGGGGCAGCAGGATTGCGAGCATGGGCAGCACGGCGCCGACGAAGAACGCCAGCGCGGATGCGCCTGCGGCCTGCCAGGGGCTGACCACGGCCTCCTCTGTGATACCGAGCTCCGCCTCGAGGTGCGCCGCAAGCGCGTCGTGCTCGGTGAGCTCGACGGCGACCTGCCGGGCGGTGGCGGAGGAGAGCCCCTTCGACTGGTAGATGCCGGTGAGCTCGTCGAGTTCGAGCTCGGGCATCTCGGCGAGTTCGCGCCGCTCCTTCTCGATGAGGGCGTGCTGGGAGTCCCGCTGGCTCGAGACCGAGACGTACTCGCCGAGGGCCATCGAGATCGCACCGCCGACGACGCCGGCGGCACCCGCCGTCAGGATGGGGGCGAGATCGCTCGTCGCGCCCGCGACGCCGACGACGATCGCGGCGACCGAGACGATGCCGTCGTTCGCGCCGAGCACCCCGGCACGGAGCCAGTTCAGGCGCCCGGAGATCCAGGCGCCGTGCGGCTCGGCGAGGTGGAGGAAGTCAGGCGAGGTCGACATGCGCCCAGTCAACCGCAGCATCCGCGGGATCGCCAGCCAGGTGAGGCTTCGCTAGCCTGTCCGGACGGCGCAGACGATGAGTCCCGGCTGGTACCCGGCGCCGGACTGCAACGGCCGGCAGTGGTGGAACGGGGTCGGCTGGAGCGATTCCCGGCAGGCACCCGGTCGATCGTGATCGCGATGTGGCGGCTCGCCTCTGCACCGCTCACGAGCGGACGGCCAGTGCCGCCGCACCCAGGATTCCCGCGTTGTTGCGATGCACGGCGGGCACGATGGGCGTGTCGAGGTGCAGCAGCGGCAGGAATTCGGCGTGCTGCTTGGACACGCCGCCGCCGACGATGAACAGATCGGGGTGGAACAGGAACTCGAGGTGCTCGTAGTACCGCTGCAGCCGCCTCGCCCACCGTGCCCAGCTGAGCCTGCCGCGCTCCTTGGCGGAGTAGGAGGCGCGCCGCTCCGCGTCCCTGCCGTCCACGATGAGGTGGCCGAGCTCGGTGTTGGGGATGAGCACGCCGTTGTAGACCAGCGCGCTGCCGATGCCCGTGCCGAGGGTCGTCAGCAGCACGAGCCCCGGCAGGTCCTTCGCCGCCCCGTAGCGCGACTCCGCGTAGCCGGCTGCGTCGGCGTCGTTGACGAAGTGGATGTCACGCCCCAGCGCCTTCTCGAACAGCTGCTCGGCCGCCAGCCCGATCCACGCCTTCGAGACGTTCGCCGCCGAGAGGGTGCGCCCGCCCTTGACGACGGCGGGGAAGCACACCCCCACCGGCGCGCCGCCATCGAGCCCGCCGAGCTGCTCGATGATCCGCAGCACGGTCTGCACGA
>JBAQPI010000318.1:0-6906 GCA_049305635.1 Rhodoglobus sp.
CCTGCTCGGTAGCGGGCCCGGCGCCGACCCGGGGGAGGCGATCCGGGATGCCGCGCGACTGCAGCTGATCGAGCTCGCGCGCGAGGGCCGGTTGCGCATCGAGGTGGGGCGGACCTTCCCGCTCGCACGCGCGGCCGAGGCCCTCGAGTTCCTCGCCGGGGGCCACCCCGGCGGCAAGGTGGTGCTCATCGCCTGACGGGTGCCGGCGGCGGAATCGGTCGCCGGTTCAGGCGAGCGCTTTGACGATCCGCTGGAGGCTCACCGGCTCGGCCGTGCCGAGGTGCTGGGCGAACAGGCTCAGCCGGAACTCCTCGAGCATCCAGCGCACCCGCACGAGCCGCTCGTCCGCCCCCGACGGCAGGGGAAGCTCGCCGCCCGCGGCGCGGAACCGCTCGGTGGCCGACTGCACCTCAGACATCCACACCCGGTCGCGCCCGGGGTTCTCCATCAGCTTGCCGACGCGGTGCACGAGGCCCTCGAGATAGACGGGCAGGCGGCGCAGGCGCGTGAGGCCCGTCGCGGCGACGAACCCGGGATGCACGAGCGCCTCGAGCTGCGCGCGCGCGTCGCCGAGCGGGGCGATGAGTGACATGCTCGTGGCGTCCCGGATCGCCTGGTCGGCCGTGCGGGTCGCCGTCAGGATGCGCGAGACGAGGGCGACGGTCTGGAACAGCTCGTCGACGATCGTGGCGGAGACGGCATCCCGGGCGGCCTCGAATCCGGCGCGGGTGAAGATCTCGCGACCGGCGACGACGGCGTCGACGCACGCGATCATGCAGTCCTCGAACAGGGCCGCGGTCGTGCGGTACGGGCTCTGGGCGAGCACGAGCTTCTCCTGCGTGGTCAGGTGCTCCTGCACGTAGCCGGTGGGCGACGGGATGCTCAGCAGCAGCAGCCTGCGCACCCCGAGCGGGTGCGCCGCCGCCTGATCCTCCGCCGTGCCCATCAGCCGGATCGAGACGCTCGAGCCCTCGTCGACGAGCGCCGGGTAGGCCCGCACCGTGTTGCCGCCGTGCTCGACGTCTCGGCTGCGTTCGAGCGCATCGAAGTCCCAGCCGGTGATGCCGGAGCGCTCGATGCTGTCCCGCGGCCGCTCGACGACCTTCGCGACGCTCGCCCGCGCCGCGGGCTTGAGGCTCGCCTGCAGGGCGCTCAGCACCTTGCCGCGGGCGATGACCCGGCCGCGCTCATCCGCGACGGCGAAGGCGACCTTCAGGTGGGGCGGCACCCGGTCGAGGTCGAAGTCCGTCGGGGTCACGGGGGTGAAGGCGAGGGCGGAGATCCGCCGGGCGAGGTGGGCGGTCAGCGGCACGGACTCCTCGGCTTCGGCGAGCAGCCTGCGGGCCCAGTCGGCGGCCGGCACGACGTGCCTGCGGATGTGCTTGGGCAGCGACTTGATGAGCGCGGTCACGAGCTCCTCGCGCAGCCCCGGCACCTGCCAGTCGAAGCCCTCGGCCCGCAGGCCGGCGAGCAGCGGCAGCGGCACCGTGACGGTCACGCCGTCGTCCTCCGCGCCGGGTTCGAACCGGTAGGAGAGCGCGAGCGTCTGATCGCCGTGGCGCCACGTGCTCGGAAAGGCGTCCTCATCGAGCGCCGAGGCCCCGTCGTCCATCAGGGTGTCCGCGGTCATCGTGAGCAGGTCGGGCGTCTGGGTGCGCGCACGCTTCCACCAGCCCTCGAAGGATCGGGTGCTGACGACGTCCGCGGGGATCCGGCGATCGTAGAACTCGAAGATCGCCTCGTCGTCGGAGAGGATGTCGCGGCGGCGCGTGCGCTCCTCGAGCTCCTCGAGTTGTGCGCGCAGCGCGCGGTTGGCTCGCAGGAAGTCGAACCGGCTGCCGAGAGGGCCGCCGGCACCGGCGTCGCTGCCGCCGGAAGCGGCCTCCGCTCCAGGCACCAGCGCGCCCTCGACGAGCGCGTGCGTGATGAAGAGGTCGCGCGAGACGACGGGGTCGATGCGGGAGTACTGCACGCGGCGTTTGAGGATGATCGGCACCCCGTAGAGGGTCGCGCGCTCGTAGGCGACCACCGAGCCCTGCTTCTTCTCCCAGTGCGGCTCGGAGTAGGTGCGCTTGACCAGGTCGCCGGCGATCGGCTCGGCCCAGGCCGGATCGATCGCGGCGTTGACGCGCGCGAACAGGCGGCTCGTCTCGACGAGCTCGGCACTCATGATCGCCGCGGGCTGCTTCTTCGCCAGCGCCGAACCGGGGAAGATCGTGAACCTCGATTGGCGCGCTCCCACGTAGTCCTTCTTCGCCTGGTCGCGCAGGCCGATGTGGCTGAGCAGCCCGGCGAGCAGCGAGCGGTGGATCCCGTCCGGGTTCGCGTGCGGCGCCCCGACGACGAGCCCCAGCGGCTTCGCCATGCGCGTGAGCTGCCGGTAGACGTCGTTCCACTCGCGCACCCGCAGGTAGTTGAGGTACTCGCTCTTGACGAGTCGCCGGAACGCGTTGCCGCTGAGCGTCTTCTGCTGCTCCTCGAGGTGGTTCCAGAGGTTCAGCAGGGTGAGGAAGTCGCTCGTCGGGTCGACGAACCTGGCGTGCGCCTGGTCGGCCTGCGCACGCCGCTCGATCGGGCGCTCGCGCGGGTCCTGGATGCTGAGGGCCGCGACGATCGCCATGACCTCGCGGGTCGCGCCGTGCTGCTTCGACTCGATGACCATGCGCGCGAGGCGGGGGTCGATCGGCAGCTGGGAGAGTTGGCGACCGACTCTGGTGAGCCGCCACTGCTTGAAACCGACGGAGCGCAGCTGGGTCGGCGCTGGATCGCGATGCGATCCTCCAAGCTCCAGCGCGCCGAGCTCGCGCAGCAGGTCGAGGCCGTCCTTGATGCCGCGGGAGTCCGGCGGCTGCAGGAACGGGAAGCTCGCGATGTCGCCGAGGCCCAGCGAGAGCATCTGCAGGATGACCGAACTGAGGTTCGTGCGCAGGATCTCCGGATCGGTGAACTCGGGCCGCCGCTCGAAGTCCTGCTGCGAGTACAGCCGGATCGCGATGCCGTCGCTCGTGCGCCCGGATCGCCCGCTGCGCTGGTTGGCGCTGGCCTGGCTGATCGCCTCGATCGGCAGCCGCTGGATCTTGGAGCGCACGCTGTACCGGCTGATGCGCGCCGTGCCGGCGTCGATGACGTACCGGATGCCGGGCACGGTGAGCGAGGTCTCCGCGACGTTGGTGGCGAGCACGATCCGCCGCCGCGTTCCGGGGGCGCGGGATGACTCGAAGACGCGGTGCTGGTCCGCGGCGCTGAGGCGGCCGTAGAGGGGCAGCACCTCGGTGCCGGGGAGGCGCCGTCCCTTGATGGCGTCCTCGGCATCCCGGATCTCGTTCTCGCCGGAGAGGAACACGAGCACGTCGCCGTCGGACTCCCGGGAGAGCTCGTCGAGGGCGTCGTTGATGCCGTGGAGGTAGTCCCGCTGCTCGCTCGGCTCGCCGCCCTCGTCTTCGGAGACCTCGGCGACCAGCGGCCGGTAACGGATCTCGACGGGGTAGGTGCGCCCGGAGACCTCGATGATGGGAGCGCCGTCGCCGTGCCGGTCGGCGAAGTGCCGTGAGAAGCTCTCCGGGTCGATCGTCGCGCTCGTGATGACGACCTTGAGCTCGGGCCGGCGCGGCAGCAGCTGCTTGAGGTAGCCGAGCAGGAAGTCCACGGTGAGGCTGCGTTCGTGCGCCTCATCGATGATGATCGCGTCGTACTGCTGCAGATCGCGGTCGCGGTGGATCCGGTTCAGCAGGATGCCGTCGGTCATGAGCTTGACCCGCGTGTCCGCCCCGGCGCGGTCGGTGAAGCGCACCTGGTAGCCGACGAGGCCGCCGAGCTCGGTGCCGAGCTCCTCGGAGATGCGCTCGGCGATCGTGCGCGCGGCGATGCGTCGTGGCTGGGTGTGCGCGATCGACGCGTAGCCGAGCTCGAGCAGCATCTTGGGCAACTGGGTCGTCTTGCCCGAGCCGGTGGCGCCCGCAAGGATCACGACCTGGTGCTCCCGGATGGCGCGCTGGATGTCCTCCCGGCGGGCGCTGACGGGCAGGTCCGGCGGGTAGCTGATCGCGGTGGCCTCGAACATGAGCCCTCCAGCCTACGACGCGGGCGCACATCGCAGGCGGCGGCGGAGTGCCTCTCGTGCGCTCTTCCCACCGTCCGGCGGGTGTCCACAATCTCGATGTCAGTTCCGACTGACGTCAGCGCGAACTGACATCGTGAACACGATGCATCCCTTCGAAGTCCTCGCAGAACCGATCCGCCGACGGCTCGTCGAGATCCTGGCCAGTGGCGAGCACACCGCGGGCGACCTCGAAGCGGTCATCATGCACGAGTTCGGCGTCGGCCGATCGGCGGTTCAGCACCACCTGCGGATGCTCGTCCGGGACGGATGGACGATCGTCCGCGAGGACTGGCCGAATCGCTGGCACCGGCTGCGCGACGACACGATCCCCAGGATGGAGCGAGAGGTGCGACGGTTGCGCATCCTCTGGGATCGCCGGATCGGCACGCACGGCGGTGTCGATCCGCCAGACCCGTTCGCGCGGCTGCGAACGCGCAAGGGTCGGCGTGGGCGTCGCGCAGACCCAGACGACCCCTGGGTGCACCGCTAGCGCCGAACGGCGATCAATGTATACACTAGGGCGAGAACCTCGGCATTTCCGGTCGAAAACTGCGCTCTGTGTATACAAGGAGGTGGGATGCGAGCGAGTGATCGCGCCTATCGCGCCCTCCGCACCGAGATCCTCGAGTGGCAGCTCGAGCCGGGCACCGTGCTCGCCGAGGTCGAGCAGTCCACCCGTCTCGGGGTGTCCCGCACGCCCGTGCGCGAGGCGCTGGCACGGCTGACCGCCGACGGGCTCGTCGAAGCCCTCCCTGGGCGTGGACTCGTCGTGACCGCCGCATCGCTGGAGAGCGTCAGCGAGGTGTTCGAGGTGCGAGAGGCTCTCGAGGTGCGGGCCGCGGCGCTCGCCGCGGAGCGTCGCGACCAGGCCGTGTTCGAGCAGTTGCAGGCGGAGTTCCGACAGGCCACGTCGCTGCTCGCCGATCCGAATCGGCATGCCTACTACGACCTCGTCTCGCGCTTCGACGACGCCGTCGACGATGCCGTCGACAATGCCTACCTCGTCGCTGCGATGCGCAACCTGCGCACGCACCTCGCGCGCATCCGCCGGCTGTCGCGCGACAACACCGAGCGACTCACCGCCGCGGCCGCGGAGCACCTGCTCATCGTCGACGCGATCCTCGCGGGGGACGCCGACCTCGCGCGCAGTGCCACCACCGTGCACCTGCATCGCAGCCTGAAGAACATCCTCGAGACCGCCCAACCCGGGCGGCTCACCACGCCGAAAGAACGGACAGCATGAAGCTCCACCCGGTACGCACCTATCGCAGCGACGAGAACCTGGCCCGCGAAGACCAACTCGCCTGGAAGATCGCGGAGGTTGCGAGCGAGAAGGTCGACGCGACCCCCGAGGTGGCCGACATGGTCATCAACCGCATCATCGACAACGCCTCGGTGGCGACGGCATCCCTCACCCGGGGCCCCGTCGTCGCCGCGCGTGCGCAGGCCGAGGCGCATCTGGTCTCGCGCAACGGCGCGGGCAGCACCGTCTTCGGCAGCGGGCAGCTCACGAGCCCCGAGTGGGCGGCCTGGGCCAACGGCGTCGCCGTGCGCGAACTCGACTACCATGACACCTTCCTGGCGGCCGAGTACTCGCACCCGGGCGACAACATCCCGCCGATCCTCGCCGTCGCCCAGCACACCGGCCGCAGCGGCGCCGACCTCCTCAAGGGCATCGTCACCGGCTACGAGATCCAGATCGACCTGGTGAAGGCGATCAGCCTGCACAAGCACAAGATCGACCACGTCGCCCACCTCGGCCCGAGCGCGGCGGCCGGCATCGGCACCCTGCTGGGCCTGCCCACCGAGACCATCTTCCAGGCCATCGGCCAGGCCCTGCACACCACCACCGCGACCCGCCAGTCGCGCAAGGGCGAGATCTCCACCTGGAAGGCGCACGCCCCGGCCTTCGCGGGCAAGATGGCCGTCGAGGCCGTGGACCGCGCGATGCGCGGCCAGACGAGCCCGACCCCGATCTACGAGGGCGAGGACGGCGTCATCGCCTGGCTGCTGGACGGGCCCGAGGGTCGCTACGAGGTGCCGCTGCCCGAGCGTGGCGAGGCGCGTCTGGCGATCCTCGACAGCTACACGAAGGAGCACTCGGCGGAGTACCAGGCCCAGGCCTGGATCGACCTGGCCCGCAAGCTCGGCGCCGAGCATCCGGAGCTGCGTGACCCGAAGAACGTCGTTCGGGCGGTGCTGCACACCAGCCATCACACCCACTACGTGATCGGATCCGGCGCCAACGACCCGCAGAAGTACGACCCGAAGGCGAGCCGCGAGACACTCGACCACTCGATCCCGTTCATCTTCACCGTCGCGCTGCAGGACGGCAGCTGGCACCACGTCGACTCCTATGCTCCCGAGCGTGCCGGTCGCCCCGACACCGTCGAGCTGTGGAACAAGGTCACCACCGTGGAGGACAAGGAGTGGACCCGTCGCTACCACTCCAACGACATCGCCGAGAAGGCCTTCGGCGGTCGCGTGGAGATCGAGCTCGCCGACGGCGGTCGCATCGTCGAGGAGATCGCCGTCGCGGACGCCCACCCGCTCGGTGCGCGTCCCTTCGCGCGGGAGCAGTACATCCGCAAGTTCCGCTCCCTCGCCGAGGGCGTGCTCGCGCCGGTCGAGATCGAACGGTTTCTCGACCTCGCCCAGCGCCTGCCCGAGCTCAGCGCCGCCGAGCTCGCGGGCCTGACCGTGAACGGCGACTTCCCGGCCGTCACCCCGAAGGGGATCTTCTAACCATGCTGTACTCCCGCACGCCGGTCGCGCAGAAGCGCGCGGCCCTCCGCGAGCGGTTGAAC
>JBAQPI010000319.1:0-5794 GCA_049305635.1 Rhodoglobus sp.
TCGGGTCTCAGCTACGCCTACACGGCGACGACCGGCGACGTCCGCTGGCCGTTCCCCTACCCCGTGCCGATCACCGACCAGTTCGGGGTGCGATACATCGACGGCGGCGAGGAGTTCCACAACGGCCTCGACTTCGTCCCCGGCCACGGCACGCCGATCTACGCGATCGCGGACGGGGTGGTCGTCACCGCGACCGAGTTGCAGTGGTCCTACGGCAACCACGTCATCATCCAGCACAACCTCGGCGGGGTGAACGTGCAGAGCCTCTACGCGCACATGGCCTCCGGCTCGAGCCCGCTCAAGGTCGGCGACATCGTGAAGGTCGGCGACTTCGTGGGGCTCGTCGGCGACACCGGTCGCGCCTACGGATCCCACCTGCATCTGGAGATCCACGTCGACGGAGTGCCCGTCGACCCGTTCGCGTGGCTGACGGCCAACGCCGTCAACTAGCCCGCGAGCCACACCGTCGTGTCGGTCGGCAGCACGCCGCCGGCTACCTGCTCGCTCGCGAGCAGGATCTCGCCCAGGGGGAGCTCGACGGGCACCTTGCCGAGATTGGCCAGCACGCGCACCGCGCCGACCCGGAACGCGAGCACGGAGGAGCCGTAGCCCTTCACCCACTCGAGCGTCGCCGAGCCGAGGTCGTGCTCGCGGCGCAGCCGCAAGGCGGTGCGGTAGAGCTCGAGCGTGCTGCCGGGCACGCCCTCCTGGCTGTCGCGCGCGAAGGGCGCCCAGTCCTTCGGCTGCGGCAGCCAGCTGCTGCCGGTGCGGTTGAAGCCGTAGGCGGGCGCGTGCGCGACCCAGGGGATCGGCACGCGGCATCCATCCCGACCGTACTTCTCGCCGTTGGTGCGGAACCAGGTCGGGTCCTGCCTGGCCTCGTCGGGCAGCTCCATGTCCTCCGGCAGCCCGAGCTCCTCGCCCTGATACAGGTACGCGCTGCCGGGCAGGGCGAGCATGAGGGATGTCGCGGCGCGGGCCCGGCGCAGGCCGAGCACCGGGTCCGGCTTGCCGGGCGAGAGGGGCCCGATCCCGGCGCCCTGGGGACTCTCCGCGGTGAGGGCCAGCCGCGAGGCGTGCCGCACGACGTCGTGGTTGGAGAGCACCCAGGTCGCGGGAGCCCCGACGCCGTGGAAGGCGGTGAGCGACTCCTTGATCACGCGGCGTAGGGCCGGGGCCTTCCAGTCGGTGAACATGAAGGCGAAGTTGAAGGCCTGGCTCATCTCGTCGGGTCGCACCCAGAGGGCGACCTTCTCGAGCGGGTCGACCCAGGCCTCGGCGCACAGCACACGGTCACCCTCGTACTCGGCGAGCACGGCGTGCCAGCCGCGCCAGATCTCGTGCACGCCCTCCTGGCCCCAGTACGGCGGCTCCGGCGGGGTCTCGGGGTCCTGGATGCCGGGTTCGAGCACGGAGTCGGCCGTGCCGCCCATGGACGCCCCCTCGGCCGGCGGCGTGTAGTCGGGCAGGCCCGCCTGCTTGATCATGCCGTGCGCGACATCCACCCGGAACCCGTCGACGCCGCGGTCGAGCCAGAACCGCAGGATGTCATGGAACTGCTCGCGGACCCACGGGTTCTCCCAGTTCAGGTCGGGCTGCGACTTGTCGAAGATGTGCAGGTACCACTGGCCGGGCGTGCCGTCGGGCTTGGTGATGCGGTCCCACATCGGCCCGCCGAAGACGCTCTCCCAGTTGTTCGGCGGCAGTTCGCCGTGCTTGCCCTTGCCGTCCCGGAACACGTAGCGCTCGCGTTCGGGCGAGCCTTCGGCAGCGGCGAGCGCCTCCTGGAACCAGCGGTGCTGGTCGGAGGTGTGGTTGGGCACCATGTCGGCGATCACCTTGAGGCCGAGCCCGTGCGCCGTCGCGAGCAGGGTGCCGAACTGTTCCAGGGTGCCGAACAGCGGGTCCACGTCGCAGTAGTCGGAGACGTCGTAGCCGGCGTCCCTCTGCGGCGAGCGGAAGAACGGGGAGAGCCAGATCGCGTCGACGCCGAGCTGCGCGAGAGCGGGGAGTCGGCTCGTGATACCGGCCAGGTCGCCGACCCCGTCTCCGGTCGAGTCGGCGAAGGAGCGCGGGTAGACCTGGTAGATCACCGCGGTGCGCCACCACTCGGATCCCGGGTCGGCGGGGGCGCGCGTCGACTCGCGCGGCTGGGTGGTCGTCATCCCGACAGGATATCGAAAGCGCTTGCACGCTCTGTGCGCCGAGACCAGCCGATGGGTGCTTGCAGTGGTGCTAATCTCGTACGGTGCCAACGGGCGCTCTGCCCGCGCTGCACGCCCCCTTAGCTCATTGGTAGAGCACTTCCTTGGTAAGGAAGAGGTAGTGGGTCCGATTCCCACAGGGGGCTCGGTCATCCGTTCTGTTCGCAGTCGCGGATGCCGTGGCTGAGTAGCTCAGTTGGTTAGAGCGCACGACTCATAATCGTGAGGTCGCGGGATCGTGCCCCGCCTCAGCTACCGACGGAAGAGGCCCTGCAATCGCGGGGGCCTCTTCCGTTTGACGACCGGGGTGTTGTCCCGGTCGAGATGTCACCCTTCGATGTCGCGGGCATTGACGGTAAGGCTATGCGCAGGCGTATCCGTCTCGTCAATGCCGAAGCTGATCACCCGGTGCGGGCGGATGCGGATCAGCGCTCCTCGGGGCGAGTCGGCGATCGCTTCGGCGACTCCACGGATCTCGACGCAGCGCGGTCGCCACGGTCGCACGGAGGCGAGATCGTCGACGACGAAGGCGACCCGGCCGTTGTCGATGACATTCCGGTACTTCTTGCTCGTGCCCATGTTGTAGCCCGAGATGTCGATGGTGTCGAGCGTCGGGTTGTAGGTGAAGCCGACCGGACTTGCTTGCAGCGTTCCGTCGGGTTGCGAGGTGGCGATCCGCCCGAGAGGCTGTGAAGCCAAGTAGGCGAGCTCGCTCGGCGTGAACGCGGACATGGACTACTCCTCGGATAGTTACAACTTGCTATTATATCCCAATGCCAGTACCCGCGCCGAATTCCGTGCGACCGCCCACCCTCCTCGCGCTGCCGTCGTATCTGGCCGGCAGCGTCGCTGTGGCCGGGAATCGCCGGTTGACCGCGATTCTGAGACGGCACGACCTCGGGCTGCCGCAGTTCGCCGTGCTCGTGGCTCTCCACGACTTCGGCGATCTCGCCCCGCACGAACTCGCGACCCGCATCCAGACCGACCGCAGCCACATCAGCCTCTACACCGAGGCCCTCGTTCAGCGCGGACTTCTTCAACGGGTGCAGGACAGCTCCGATCGTCGTCGCGTCATCGTAGGGCTGACGCACCAGGGCGCCGATCTCACCAGCGTGCTCATAGAGTCGGCCGTCGAATCACAGGCGGGCTTTCTCGGCGTCCTGTCCGAGCGTGAGCAACGCAGCTTCCGTGCGCTGCTCACGAAGGTCATCGCCTCGACAGAGGCGGGCTCGATCAAGGAGTGACGCAGTCACAAGCGTCCGAGCGCTCGCCCAGACCCTCAGCGACGCCGGAGGGAAGTCGCCGCCGCGCCTACAGCCAGAGCACCGGAATCGAGACCGTCAGCACGGCCGCGACGATGAAGATCACCGCGGCGACCCCGCTGAGCACGATCTTGACGAGGAAACTGCGCACGATCGCGGCGATGCCGAGCAGGAACAGCGAGAGGGCCATCAGCACGGTGTTGAGGGTCTGGCGGTCGCTGAGGCCGTTGGCGACGTCGCCCTCGGCGATCGTGGCATCCGCGAGCTCCTTCTGCTCGTAGTAGCTGCCGAAGAGAAAGTCGAGGTAGTCCTCGTTGTTGAGCGGGCTGTACCAGAGCTCGGGGTCGGCCGCGTTCTGCTCGTCGGCCCAGGCGATCGCGGCGTCGAACTCCTCGGACACCGACTGGAAGTAGACGATGTCGTACTTCTCGGATGCCGCAGTCGCGATCGCGGCATCCGGGTTCGCCGTGTCGAGCGCGAGGTCGGTGAGGCGGTCGTAGAGCTGCGCGTCCTGCACGTACTGCTGGTTGCCCTCGAGGTAGAGCGACTCCGCCTCCGTCGCGAGGTTCGAGCCGATCGTGTACTGCTGCGTCATCTGGCCGTCGTAGAGCGCGCTCTGGAACGAGGCGAAGGCCGTCACGACGGCGATCAGACCGAGCATGATCGCGATGATCAGGTCGATGTGACGCTTGAGGAACGGCTCGGCTTGGGTGGTCTCGGATGACACGGGAACTCCGGTTCGATGGCGGGCGGGAGGGTCTGCGCAAGTCTAGGGCCGGCGCGGACGGCTCCCTCCCGCGACGCGAACTCAGTCGCCCCGGAACGCGGACTGCGCCTCGGCGACCGTCGCGAAGGCACCCAGCTCGCGCGCGAGGCTGGTGGTCGCCATGAAGCCGCGGTCAGGAACGGCTTCGATCATGCCTGCGAACTCACCGTCGCAGTGGCCCACCCACAGGCCGGGTTGGATCGTCTTCCACGCGATGTGGTTGGTCCTGGATTGAACCTCGTGGGGTTCGATCAACGTCATGTCTGCTCCTTGCGTTCGACAGTGAATGCAGGGGATCACTCCGGTGGCGGGTGCTGTGACTCGATCAAAGCACCGGGGGCGGGCGATGTCGAGCGATTGCCGGTGAACTCTTGGCGAGCTCGCAGGTGCGGCCTGCACAGGCGGTCCGCGCCCCCTGAACTGGGGTCGACATCTGACGTTCACCGACTGCGCACCTGGACGTCGCGTTGCCTCACTACGTTCGATCCCGCTCACTCGAGTCCGAAGAAAGCGGGAGTAATCATGAGAAAGCAATTGGCAGGCGGCATCGCCCTCGGCACCATGTCGGCGGTGATGCTGCTCGGCGTCGCTTCGGCGGCGAACGCAGGAAACGGTCCGATGGGATTCGACCCCATCGACGGAACGCCCTATGGTGAGGCGACGGCGGATTGGGTCGAGCCTTTCGTGATCCCTACCGGGTACACCCAGCAGCTGGTGGCCGACGAGACGACGCTCGACATCTACGCCGGCGCGGACGACCTGACCGACATGAACACGGTCAACGAGACCGGTCAGCAGGCCGGCCGGTTCCTCTACCGCACCCACGAGACGGGCGAGAACGGCGCCGTCTCCGTCGTCGACCTGCAGACGGGCGAAGCGAAGGTGCTCGTGCAGCGCGCCGACTGGAACCGCCTCGACGGCCTCCGCTGGACGCCGTGGGGCACGCTCCTGTTCGCGGAGGAGACGGCCGGCGGCCGCCTCTTCGAGATCATCCTCGACCCGAGCGACCCGACGGTCGCGGTCGAGGTCGTGGAGCGCACCGAGGTCGGCGTGCTGCGCCACGAGGGCATCGAGGCACTCGCCGACGGCACGGTCTTCGTCATCGATGAACTCAACGGCGGCTCGATCTACAAGTTCGAGCCGAGCGCCCGCGGCGACCTCTCGGACGGCCAGCTCTACGCCCTGAAGCTCACCGGCCTCACGGATGCCCAGCAGCTCTGGAACCAGGCGACCTTCGCCGAGAAGGTCGGCGCGTTCGAGTGGGTGGCGCTCGACATGGCCTCCGTCGTGGTGGACACGGATGCCGCGGCGAACGCCGTGCACGCGACCGAGTTCGGCCGCCCCGAGGATGTCGAGGTCATCGGCAGCACCCTCTACGTGGCCAACACCTCGGAGGACCGGGTGGTGGCGATCGACCTCAACACGCAGGTGCTCGACACGTTCGTCGGCGCGGGGGTCAACGTGCCGGTGGAGAACGCGGGGGCCGCGGTCACCGGGTTCAACAATCCTGACAACCTCGCACAGGGCCCGGATGGCGCGCTGTGGATCGTTGAGGACAACTA
>JBAQPI010000320.1:0-2555 GCA_049305635.1 Rhodoglobus sp.
CTAAGCGCGCCGTTCGCGCTCGCCTACCGCTCTTCAGCGGCGTTTCGCCGAAATCTTGACGACGTTGTCAACACCGGGTTGGCGCTCATAGCGGATCGCTACCGCCCCGATCGGCCTTTCACTCCAGGGAGGCAGTACTCACGGAAGGACGCTAGCCGGCTTCTGGACTGGACGAGCAACATGTATTCAACGATCTACGGATATCGCGTCGATTCGACCACTATGACCTGCCCAATCTTCGTCACCCTTCACAAGTCGAGCGACGTCTCGGCTAGCACCGCCTATGAGGACGAACTCCTCGACGCGCTCACCCTCCGCTGGTACACCCGAAGTAGACGCACCCTCCAGAGCGGCGAAGTGAAGTCGATTGTCAACAACCAAGTCGCCCTCCACGTCTTCGCGAAGAAGGACGACGCTGAGGGCTCTGACTACTACTACCTCGGCGAGGCTACTTCGGCTGAGGCGGAGCAAGCGTCGATGCTCGACGGGGCCGGGGGCGAGCTGCCGGTCGTACGGATGCTCCTCCGGTTCGAGGACCCGATCCCCACCGCCCTCTTCGACTACTTCCATACCGCTCTCACGCTCCAGTGATGATGTTGAAAGGTGCAACCTCCTAGCGCCGTGAGTCGCCCCGGGTTTCGTGGAGCGCCGCAGAACGAAGCGACTCCTAGCCCTCAATCCCAAGCGCCCTGAGAATGCGTGGGACCTCAACCACAATCGCCTGCCAGAGGACCTTCTCGTCGCTGCCGTCGTAGTCGTGCGCGAGGAAGTTGCGCACCGCGCAGACGCCCTGCCAGTCGATCTCGGGATGGTCGTCGCGGAACGCCTGCGGCAGGCGATCCGCCGCGGCCGAGAGGTGACGATCACCGAGCGCGCGATCCGACGCTGGTCATCGTCGTCGGGATCGCTGAACCGCTCGGGCAAGGGGGTGATATCGCGTGACATCGCACCTCGCCACCCCCGAACTCGGGCTAGCCCGGAGTGCGTCCCGCGGCCACCCTTGCACCATGAGCGATCTTCGAGAACGGGTGCCCGGGCACGCGCTCATCGACGAGCTCCTGCGCCAGTGGGACCTCGGTACGATCCACGTCGACCAGCAGTCCAATGGTGTCGTCATCGACGAGGAGGCCGAGGGCTGGTACCGCGGTGTGCTCGGCGAACGGCGGGTGGCCGCCCTGCTCCAGCAGCTCGGCGAGGGCTGGACTGTCATCCACTCCGTCCCGGTGGGACGAGGTACCAGCGACATCGACCACATCGCGATCGGGCCGCCCGGCGTGTTCACGATCAACACCAAGTTCAGCCCCGGCAAGGATGTCTGGGTCGCGGGGCGCAACTTGTACGTCGGGGGGACCGCGCAGCACCATGTCCGCAACGCACTGACCGAGGCACGTCGCGCATCCAACTACCTCACCAAATGCAGTGGGCTCACCACACCGGTCACGGGATTGATCGTGTTCGTCGACCCCGCCCGCATTTCACACAAGGCGCCGGCCGGCGGTGGTGATGCGGACCCGCCGATCCGAGTGTTGCGGGACAGCGAACTGCTCGAGGTGCTGAGCCAGCGCCGCGAGTTCAGCGATGAGCAGCTCGCACGAATCGTGGATGCCGCGGTGCGGCCCGAGACGTGGAGCGACGTCGCCGCGACATCCAGCACCGGCTCGCACATCTCACGGGAGTTCCAGGCGCTCGAGCAGGAGATCGGACCGCGGCTTGCGCTGCCGCGCGGGCAGGTTCGGGCAACGCCTGCGCCGCAGCATCCCGGATACGGTCGGGCGCGCAGCGCGCCCGCTCGCCGAACGACCTCTCGATCCGGTTCGCGGCGACGGCCCAGGCGATCGGGGCTCGAGCGAGCGCTGACGGACCTTGCGTTGCCGATCGCACTGCTTGTGGGGATGTGGATCTACTTCAGCAGTCGCTGAGTCGAGCTGCAGCCTTCTGCTTCGGTCGTCATCTCAGCTCACGAACCCGGGCTCGGTCCAACGGTGATCGTATGCTGGCCGCATGGCACGCACGGCGCGGGAGCGCATTCAGGGCGATCCCATCGGTCAGCGCCTGTTCGATGACGTCGTGGGATTCGCGGCAACTCTTGGGTCAATAGAGGTACAGGAGAAGGCGTCCTCGTTCCACATTGCGCACGGGCGCGCCTTCTTGGGGATCCATCCACGCCGCGGCGGCATCGTCGTCAACGTCGTCCTGGAGCACCGTCTGGACGATCCCAGGGTGCTACGCGCCGAGCAGGTCTCCGCGCGGCGCTGGCACAACGAAGTGCTGCTCACGAACCCGGATCAGGTCGACGACCTGTTCCGGTCGTGGATCGGTGAAGCCTTCGCTCTCACGCTCGCTGCGTGACTGTTTCACGGTGAGCCACCTCAGTTGACCGACCATCGCCGGCCCGCCGACCCTCCTCTCCTCCACAGCTCCCGCAGCGACGGCTTCTCCACGAGTATTGCTCACCCTCTAGAACATACGTTCGAACCTTGAGAGAATTCTTCTCGTGACCATCGCAGCCATTCTCGAGCTCCCGCCCCTCACGGTGGCGAGCGATGATGTGCTGC
>JBAQPI010000321.1:0-2486 GCA_049305635.1 Rhodoglobus sp.
GTGCCCGCGACGGACTGACGCTCGACGCGCTCCCCGCAGGCGCGCGGGTCGGCACCGGCTCGCCGCGCCGCGCCGCCCAGTTGCGCTCGCGACGCCCCGACCTCGAGGTGGTGGACCTGCGCGGCAACGTCGACACCCGCCTGGGCAAGGTGGCCTCCGGAGAACTCGACGCGATCGTGCTCGCGGTCGCCGGGCTCGAGCGGCTCGGCCGGCCGGATGCGATCACCGAGCTCCTCGGCCTCGACGGCTGGCCGACCGCTCCCGGTCAGGGGGCGCTCGCGGTCGAGGTGCGCACGGGCGACGAGGCGCTCGTGCGCGGACTCGAGCACGCGACATCCCGGATCCTCGTCGAGGCCGAGCGGCGCACCCTCGCACTGCTCGAGGCGGGATGCTCGGCGCCCGTCGGCGCGCACGCGCTCATCGACGACGGGATGCTCTTCCTCTCCGCGCGCGTCTACGGGCCGGACTCGGCCCTGACGAGCTCGCACGCGCTGTACCTCGCCGACACCCCCGACCCCGCAGGCGACATCGCCGCGCGGGTGGCGGGCGAACTGCTGGAACTGGGCGCAGGGGAGCTGATGTGATCATCCGGCCACGCAGGCTGCGGGCCACCCCCGCCATGCGCCGGCTCGTCGCCGAGACGCGCCTGGATCCCGCCGAGCTCATCCTCCCGATGTTCGTGCGCGAGGGGGCCGCCGCGCCGGTGCCGATCGCCTCGATGCCCGGGGTCGTGCAGCACTCGCTCGACTCGTTGCGCCGCGCGATCGCGGCCGCGGCCGAGGCGGGCATCGGCGGCGTCATGCTGTTCGGGGTTCCCGAGCACAAGGATGCCGTCGGCAGCGGTGCGACCGACCCCGACGGCATCCTCAATGTCGCCACCCGGGCCGTCGTCGCAGAGGCCGGCGACGCGCTCGTCGTGCAGACCGACCTGTGCCTGGACGAGTTCACCGACCACGGGCATTGCGGCGTGCTCGATGGTGACGGGAGGGTCGACAACGACGCCTCCCTGCTGCGCTACCGCGACATGGCGCTCGCGCAGGCCGAGGCGGGCTCGCAGCTGCTCGGCCTCAGCGGCATGATGGACGGCCAGGTCGCGGCGGTGCGGGACGCCCTCGACCGAGCCGGCTTCGTCGAAACCCCCATACTCGGTTACGCCGCCAAGTACGCCTCGGCGTTCTACGGGCCGTTCCGCGAGGCCGTGCGGTCCTCGCTGCAGGGCGACCGCAGGAGCTACCAGCTGGACCCAGCCAATCGTCGCGAGGGGGCTCGCGAGATCCTGCTCGACGTCGAGGAGGGCGCCGACATCGTCATGGTCAAGCCCGCGATGAGCTACCTCGACGTGCTCGCGGACGCGGCGGCGCTCAGCCCGGTGCCGGTGTGGGCGTACCAGGTCTCCGGCGAGTACGCGATGATCGAGGCGGCCGCGGGTAACGGCTGGATCGATCGGGAACGCGCCATCCTCGAGTCGGTCACGAGCATCCGTCGCGCGGGGGCGGACGCCGTGCTGACCTACTACGCGACCGAGCTGGCGGGGATGCTGCGGTGACGAGCAACGCCGAGGCCTTCGAGCGGGCGCGCGCCGTGATCCCCGGCGGCGTCAACTCGCCGGTGCGGGCATTCGGCTCGGTCGGCGGCACGCCGTTGTCGATCGTCTCCGGGTCCGGGCCGTACGTCACCGACGTCGAGGGTCGCGAGTACGTCGACCTCGTCGGAGCCTGGGGCCCGGCGATCCTCGGTCACGCGCACCCCGACGTGGTGCGGGCGGTGCAGGATGCCGCGGCACGGGGCCTCGGATTCGGCGCACCCTCTCCGGCCGAGACCGACCTCGCCGAGCTCATCCGGTCGCGCGTGCCGTGGGTGGAACGGGTGCGCCTCGTCTCCACCGGCACCGAGGCGACCATGACCGCCATCCGGCTCGCGCGGGGTGCGACCGGCCGGGACCTGGTCGTCAAGTTCGCCGGTCACTACCACGGTCACTCCGACGGCCTTCTGGCGGCCGCCGGGTCGGGACTCGCGACCCTGGCGATCCCCGCCTCGGCGGGCGTGCCGGCGCCGATCGCGGCCCAGACGATCGTGGTCGGGTACAACGACGAGGCGGCCGTGCTGGAGGTGTTCGAGCGGCACGGGGATCGCATCGCCGCCGTCATCGCCGAGGCCGCCGCCTGCAATATGGGCGTCGTGCCCCCGAAGCCGGGCTTCAACGCGTTCCTGCGGGAGGTCACGAGCCGGCACGGCGCACTGCTCATCCTCGACGAGGTGCTCACCGGATTCCGCGCGAGCGCCGCCGGCTGGTGGGGACTCGAGCACGTCACACCCGACCTCGTGACCTTCGGCAAGGTCGTGGGCGGCGGCCTGCCGCTCGCCGCGCTCGCCGGTCCGGCGGCGCTGCTCGAGCAGCTCGCGCCGAGCGGCCCGGTGTACCAGGCGGGCACGCTCAGCGGCAGTCCGGTCGCGGTCGCGGCGGGTCTCGCGATGCTGCGCGGGGC
>JBAQPI010000322.1:0-7650 GCA_049305635.1 Rhodoglobus sp.
ATACTGGGATCGAACCGATGACCTCTTCCGCGTCAGGGCGCTCGGGGTCCGAGTTCCCTTGATCCTCCGGGGCCTCGGGGGGTCTTTCAAGCCCCTGAATCCATCCTCGGGGTGATTTTGGGGGTGAGCGGTTCCGGGGGTCAGAGGATGCGCTGCTCAGGCAGGTTCATTGCCTCGTGGAGCAGGCGCACGACCTGGACGACGTTACCGACCTGGCGGTAGATCACGAAGTGGCGAGGTTTGACGATCTTCCGTACGTTCGGGCTGACATCATCCCGGCTCGACATCAGGTGCAGGCTACGGACTCCGCCCCCGAGGTCTATGCGGTCGTGCGATCCGGCGCGATCCGGGTCGTCCAGGATGCTGCGGATCGCCGCGTCGATGAGTTCTTCGTAGCCGTCGCGGATCTCCGCGCCGAACTGCGTCACCGACCATTCGAGGATGTCATCGATGTCCGCCTCAGCTTCCGGGGCGAGGTAGAGCTCGAACGTCACGCGGTCTTGGCGTCAGCGCGCTCAGTCGCCAGCCGTCCGCGCTCACGCAGGTAGTCCCGCAGACCACCGGCCGGGACGCGAATACCCTTGCCAGCGTCGAGGCTGGCGATCCCCGCATCGACGGCTGCTCGGAGTGCCGCGAGCCGGGCCTCGTCCGAGACATCCGCTGTGCCGAGCGTGGCGAGGAGTTCCTGTGCGACCTCTGCCCGCTCGGCGCGCGGGAGCGCCTTGGCGGCGTCGAGTACTTCCGCGGCGGTCGGAGTCATGAGTCGATTCTACGGCGGTGAACCGGCATCGGCCAGCGTCCGACGCGCCTCATGCTCGGTCCAGCGACCGCCCGGTGACGAGAATCCCGCGCTGCCGAAACACCCGCAGTCTGTCCCGCTCGGCCTCGGCCTGGGCCGCGCGGTCGCGGACGAGCTGCGCGGCCTCGGACGGCGGCAGGGCTTCAATCTGCGCGAGGTCGAGACGGTCCTGCTCGGCCCGCTTCCTGAGCCCGGCGGCATGGGCGGCGATGCTGCTCGGCGTGGTACCGACCGGTCGCGCCGCGCCTGCTCCGCAGCCTGCAGCGCTTCGGTCACGCGAGAGTCCGTGTCGGCCTGCTGGCCGGCGCCGCCTCGGCCCACGCGGGGATGCCCCGCTCCGTCTGCGGCAGTCGCTTCCAGCGGTCCCGCACCGTCGCCTCGGCTGCGCGGTGGACGGTGCTGGCCTCATCCGCGATGCGGGCAGCGGCGCGTCGGCGAAGCCGCCCGGCGCCTGCCTGGGCGCGGCCCGCATCCCGCATCCGGTCCCGCGTGGTCAGGCAGGCGGTGCCGTCCGCCGTGGCCTGCTCGACCAGCGGTGCGGCGACCTCGGCGCGGACCTCGGCGGCGTACTCGTCGATGGCCAGGACGCGCTGAACAGGGTTTTCTCTCGGTGGGCGATACTGGGATCGAACCAGTGACCTCTTCCGTGTCAGGGAAGCGCGCTACCGCTGCGCCAATCGCCCATGCTTGTTGAATTGTGTGACGACCCTGGGGCCTTCTGAGGTGACGACCGGATTCGAACCGGTGTACACGGCTTTGCAGGCCGTTGCCTCGCCTCTCGGCCACGCCACCGTGGGCAAGACCCCGGGTCTCCCCGAAGCTTCCACCGAGCGGATGACGAGATTCGAACTCGCGACCCTCACCTTGGCAAGGTGATGCGCTACCACTGCGCCACATCCGCATGCTCGCTTTCGCGTGCTAGACGACTGTAGCCGATCCGGCGGCACCATCCAAACCTGTTACGGGCGGGTCGCGACCTATGGCAGGATTGTTGACCGCGGGCGATTGGCGCAGTTGGTAGCGCGCTTCCTTCACACGGAAGAGGTCATCGGTTCGAGTCCGGTATCGCCCACCGACTCATCCTCGCCGCCGGGACCTTGGCCCCTGCCTGCCGCTCGCCGCGGCCTCGTAGGCTCGCCCTGGGAACGAAGGGAACGCCCATGGATGCCGCAGCGATCGACCTGCAACCGACGACGATCCTCGGGGTGCACGAGACCGTACCCATGCAGCAGCTGCCCGCGTTCTTCTCCCGCGCCCTCGGAACCGCCGCCGCCGCGATCTCGGACCAGGGCACGCATCCTGCCGGGCCTCCGGTGGCGGTGTACCGCGGCATGCCGACGAGCGTGTTCGACGTTACCGTCGGCTTCCCCGTCGAGAGCACCGTGACCGAGGCGCCCGGCACGCTCCTGCTGACGTTGCCCGCCGGTCGCGCCGCGGTGATCACCCACCACGGCTCCTACGAGTCCCTCCCGACGACATACGACGTACTCGGCCGCTGGATGCGCAAGCACGGCCTGGCTCCGGCACCGCTCATGTGGGAGCAGTACCTCGTCGGCCCCGAGTCGACGCCGGAGTCCGCCGGTTGGGTCACGAGGATCGTCAACCCCGTCGCCTGAGCGCCGCGCCGGTTGGCTACGCTGGCCGCATGACGAGACCGGACGGCCGCCGCAGTGCACTTGCCGAATTCGTCACCGGCATGTCGTACCTGCCCCGCGGATTCGGCCACTGGCGGTACGCACCCGGCTCGATGTTCCTCGGCTGGGTGCCCGCGATCCTCGTCTTCGCGGCCTTCGTCGCCGCCATCGTGCTGCTCGGCATCAACCTCGAGACCCTCGCGAACCTCCTCACGCCCTTCGCCGCCGAGTGGGACGAACCGTGGCGCACGAGCGTACGCGTCGGGGTCGGCGTGGCCCTGCTGTTCGCGGCGGTGTTCCTCGGCATCTTCCTGTTCACGACCGTGACGCTGATCGTCGGCGCCGGGGTGTACGAGCGGATCTGGGCCAGCGTCGAGGAGCGCTTCGGCGCGATCCCGGACTCCGGCGTGGGCTTCTGGCGCGGCGTGCTGGGCGACATCGGCGATGCGCTGCGGATGCTGGTGCCCACCCTGCTGCTCGGCCTCGCGGTGTTCGCGCTGCAGCTCGTCCCGCTCGTCGGCACGATCGCCTCGATCACGCTCGGCGCCATCGCGGGCGGCTGGGTGCTCTCGCTCGACCTCACCGGATTCGCGCTCGGCGCCCGGCGGCTGTCACTGCGCGAGCGGCGAGCGGCCTTGCGCGGCAGTCGTGCGTTCTCCCTGGGCTTCGGCGTCGCCGTCTACCTGGTGTTCCTCATTCCTGGCGGCACCATCATCGCGATGCCCGCCGCGGTCGCCGGTGCGACCCTCCTCAGTCGCCGGATGCTCGGCGAGGCCTCGAGCGAGCCGGACTCACCAACGGCGCCCCGAGCCGGGTCGTGACGCCCTCGCTTCCCGCTCATCGATCGACGCGCGACCGATCAGGCCGACCCGGCTCGAGCCGTCGTCCGCTTGAGCACCGACCACAGCACGAAGGACACCAGGGTCGAGTACGCGGCGGCGAGCACGGTGCTGATCACCTCGCGCTCGAAGAACGAGAAGACCCCGGTCCAGGTGATGCCGGTGTCGCCCGTGAAGACGTAGCCGAGTCCGGTGGCGAGCACGCCGAGCGTCGTGATGCCGATCGCGCCGGCGACCAGGTGCGATCCGACGATGAACCACTGCTGGCGGCGGGAGGACTGCACTCGCACGAGCGTGAACAACCCGGCACCCACGCCGGCGACAACGCCGGCGACCGCTGCCGAGATCGGGGTGAACAGCGGGGCCCCGGCACTCACCGCGACGAGGCCGCTCACGAGCCCGGCCGCGAGCGCGTTGGGCGTCGTGGACTGCTTGCGGATGCGCTCGGCGACCAACCAGCCCGCCATGCCGCCGACAGCACCGAACACGCCATTGAGCAGGATGCTCGGGGTGGCCTCGTCGATCGCGAGCTCCGCCGCGGCGAGCCAGCCGAGCCAGCCGATGCTCAACGTGATCATGCCGACGGTCGCCATGCCGCGCCCGATCGTCGCGGTGCGCAACCGTGGGGCGTTCTGCCCGTTCGCGAGCAGCACCCCGAGGGCGGCCGCTCCCCCGGCGACGTTGGTCGCGAGGGAGCCGCCATGGTCGAGCGGCGCGAGCCCGAGCACGGTGTCGGCGTCGAAGAGGGCGAAGGTCATGATCGCGACCGGCACGAAGACGAGCGCGCTCCAGCAGACGCCGTACAGGATGGTGCTCAGCGCTCCGCCGCCCCCGGCCCGCACGGCGATGGTGGGCAGGTACACCGCGACCCCGGCGAGTGCCGCGATGGGGGCGAGGAGCGGTCCGACGACCTGGGGCGCGACGAGGGGGGCGACCACCAGCCACACCACGACCCCGGTGGCGGCGCAGGCGAGGGAGACGAGCACCGAGCGGCTCCAGGGCGCCGCCGGCAGCATCCGCGCGTCGACGACCGCGAGCGAGATCAGCACGACGAGCACCGCGAACGCCGCTACCAGGCCCACCGCCTCGCTCCCATTCACCACGTTGAGAAACAGTAAGGGGTGCCGCTCCCGAGGAAGCGGCACCCCTGCTGTGTGTTGTGCTGTGTGACTACTTGGTGTCGGCGAGCACGTAGCCCTCTTCACCGTGCACCACGGTGTCGATGCCGGCGATCTCGTCCTCGCTCTTGATGCGGAAGCCCATCGTCTTCTCGATGATGAACCCGATCACGAAGGCCAGGACGAAGGAGTAGATCATCACCGAGAAGGCGGCGATGGCCTGCACGGCCAGCTGCGCGAAGCTGCCGCTGTAGACGAGGCCGGCACCCGTTGCGAAGAACCCGAGGAACAGGGTTCCGAGGAGGCCGCCGACGAGGTGGATGCCCACGACGTCGAGCGAGTCGTCGAAGCCGAGCTTGAACTTCAGGTCGATCGCCAGGGCGCAGATCACACCGGCGAGCACGCCGAGCAGCAGTGCGTAGCCGGGGGTCAGGAACGCACACGCCGGGGTGATCGCGACGAGACCCGCGACGGCGCCGGATGCGGCACCGATCGAGGTGGGCTTGCCGTCCTTGATCTTCTCGACCACGAGCCAGGCCAGGAGCGCGGCGGCGGGGGCGATGAGCGTGTTGACGAAGGCGAGCGCGGCATAGCCGTCCGCGGCGAGCTCGGAGCCCGCGTTGAAGCCGAACCAGCCGAACCACAGCAGGCCCGCGCCGAGGAGCACGAACGGCGGGTTGTGCGGCACGTGCGCGCCCTTGGCGAAGCCGACGCGCTTGCCAAGCACCAGCGCGAGGGCGAGCGCGGCCGCACCGGCGTTGATGTGCACCGCGGTACCACCGGCGAAGTCGAGCGCGCCGACGCCGAATACGTTCTGGAGGCCGAAGGTCAACCAGCCGCCGTTGGCGAAGTTCGCCGCGGAGAAGTCAGCCGCATTCGGGTTGTCACCGAGCGTGAAGTTGAACACCCAACTCGCGACCGGGAAGTAGACGACGGTCGCCCAGATGCCGGCGAAGACCATCCACGCGCCGAACTTCGCGCGGTCGGCGATGGCACCCGAGATGAGCGCCACGGTGATGATGGCGAAGGTCGCCTGGAAGGCCACGAAGGCCAGAGGCGGGAACGCACCTTCGCCCGGGTCGACCGATCCGGCGAGCAGGATGTTGTTGAAGTCGATGCCGATGAGGCCGTCGACGCCCACGTCGTTCGAGAACGCGATCGCGTAACCGTAGATGGCCCAGAGGACGCCGATGAGCCCGATCGCGCCGAAGCTCATCATCATCATGCTGATGACGGACTTGGCCTTGACGAGTCCGCCGTAGAAGAACGCCAGGCCGGGCGTCATCAGCAGGACGAGCGCGGATGCCAAAAGCAAGAAGGCGGTATTGCCTTGATCCATTGTGTACCTCTCTAGTGTTGCTGCGAAGGATGCACCGTCGGGTCCGCACAGGGGAGGAACTGGCCTCGGGTACGCGTTCAGTTTGTCGATACGAGGTTTCACGGGGGGTGTCCCCGTGTTTCTGTCTTGTTACACCGCCGGACGGAATGTAAACATCGTGTTTCGGCGGGCCTCCGGTTCGCTGCGAATCCGGGGAGGGTGCTGCGGGTGCTGCGCTCCGACCGATCGACGGTAGGCTGGTCCGTGGAGTGCCGGGAAGACTGGTCGGCGACGACTTCGGTCGTGCCGATTCGACGACAGGACTTCAGCCCATCATGCGTACGTTCGTCGCGGCAATCGGCCACAATTTCCTCGGCAATGCGCCGAGCTGGTACAAGCTGACAATCATCGGGTTCCTGCTCATCGACCCGTTCGTACTGCTGGCGGCCGGACCGTTCGTCGCCGGCTGGCTGGTGGTGGGGCAATTCATCTTCACGCTCGCCATGGCGCTGCAGTGCTACCCGTTGCAGCCTGGTGGCCTGCTCGCGATCGAGGCGATCGCACTCGGGATGGCCACCCCGGAATCGGTCTATCACGAGGCACAAGCCAACTTCTCCGTGATTCTGCTGCTGATGTTCATGGTCGCTGGCATCTACTTCATGCGCGACCTGCTTCTGCTGGTGTTCACCAAGCTGCTCATCCACGTTCGATCGAAGCTCTTGCTCTCGCTCGCCTTCACCGGGGTCACGGCGGTGCTCTCGGCATTTCTCGACGCGCTCACCGTGGCCGCCGTCGTGATCGCCGTCGCGACTGGTTTCTACACCATCTATCACCGCTTCGCCTCGGGGCGCGGGTACGACGACGATCACGACCATGACGACGACGAGCTGGTCAGCGACCCACTACGGGGCGACCTCGACCGCTTCCGCGCCTTCCTCCGCAGCCTGCTCATGCACGCCATGGTCGGCACCGCGCTCGGCGGACTCGCCACACTCGTCGGCGAGCCCCAGAACCTGCTGATCGGCGAAACGGTCGGGTGGGGATTCACCGAGTTCCTCGTGCGGATGGCCCCGATATCGGTCCCGGTCTTCCTCGTTGGCTTGACGACCACCGCTCTACTCGAACGCACCAAGTGGTTCGGATACGGCGCCGACCTGCCCCCATCGGTGCGAGAAGTGATGGAGCGATGGGACCGCAAGCAGACCAAGGAGCGCAGCCCCCGCAGTCAGGCGAAGCTGACGGTCCAGGGCCTCACGGCTTTGCTGCTCGTGGCGGGCCTCGCGCTCCATGTCGCCGAGGTCGGGCTTGTCGGCCTCGCCGTCATCGTGCTCGCCACGGCATTCAACGGCGTGATCAACGAACGATCCCTCGGCCACGCCTTCGAGGAGGCCCTGCCCTTCACCGCCCTGCTGGTCACCTTCTTCGCGATCGTCGCCGTCATCCACGACCAAGGCCTGTTCGCACCCGTCATCGACTGGGTCCTCGCCCAGGGCGGTCGCCAGCAGCTCACCGCGATGTTCGGCGCATCGGGGGTGCTCTCG
This sequence comes from Rhodoglobus sp., assembly GCA_049305635.1. Classification (GTDB taxonomy): domain Bacteria; phylum Actinomycetota; class Actinomycetes; order Actinomycetales; family Microbacteriaceae; genus Rhodoglobus. The sequence goes on from JBAQPI010000322.1 coordinate 7,250, forward strand.
GCCATCAGCGACAACGTTTTCGTCGCCACCGTGTATATCAACGAGGTCGCGCAGGCCTTCGACGCCGGCGCCATCGACCGCGAGCAGTTCGAGCTCCTCGCCATCTCGATCAACGCCGGAACCAATATCCCCAGCGTTGCCACACCGAACGGGCAGGCCGCGTTCCTCTTCCTGCTCACCTCCGCCATCGCACCACTCGTACGCCTCGGGTACGTGCGAATGCTCTGGATGGCACTGCCCTACGCGATCACCATGACCATCACCGGGTTGCTCGCGACGACGCTTCTGTTGTGACGATGCCACGTGGCATGCGATGTCCTGACTAGACCGCACCGCTACTCGTGAGCGCGATGAGGCGCGAGATCGCCCTCAGGTACTTCTTGCGGTAGCCGCCTTGGAGC
>JBAQPI010000323.1:0-3020 GCA_049305635.1 Rhodoglobus sp.
GCTCTGGGGCCGCCGCGAGCTGCTCGCTGCGATGCCGCCGTTCCTCACCGGCGGCTCGATGATCACGACCGTCACGATGGAGGGCGCCGAGTACCTCCCGCCGCCGCAGCGCTTCGAGGCCGGCACCCAGCGCGTCTCCCAGGCGATCGGCCTCGCCGCGGCGATCGACTACCTGCGGGGCATCGGGATGCCGCGCATCGCCGCCCACGAGGCGGCGCTCGGGCAGCGGCTCGTCGAGGGCCTCTGGGCGATCCCGGGGGTGCGCGTGCTCGGGCCCGGCGTCGGCGCGCCGCGCGTGGGGCTCGCGAGTTTCGACGTGGCGGGCATCCACTCGCACGATGTCGGCCAGTTCCTGGACGATCGCGGCATCGCCGTGCGCGTCGGGCACCACTGTGCCCAGCCGCTGCACCGACGCCTCGGCATCTACTCCTCGACGCGCGCGAGCAGCTATCTCTACACGACCGCGGACGAGGTCGACCAGCTCGTCGCCGGCGTCGCGGATGCCGTGGCCTTCTTCGGGGCGCGCTCATGAGTTCCGGCATGGAGAGCCTCTACCAGCAGGTGATCCTCGACCACGCCAAGACCCCGCACGGCTTCGGACTGCAGGGGGATGCCGCGTCGAGCTCGCATCAGCTCAATCCGACGTGCGGCGACGAGATCACCCTCGAACTGCACCTCGACGACGGCACGATCGGCGCCGTCCGCTGGGAGGGCCACGGATGCTCGATCTCCCAGGCCTCCGCGTCGCTGCTCGCCGAGCTCGCGACGGGGCTCACCGTGCCCGAGCTCACGCAGCGCATCGGAGCCTTCCGCGAGATGCTGCGATCCCGCGGCGAGGTCGAACCCGATGAGGAGCTGCTCGGCGACGCGATCGCGCTCTCGGGGGTGTCCAAGTACGTCGCGCGCGTGAAGTGCGCGATGCTCGCCTGGGTCGCCGCCGAGCACGCGGTCGCGCAGCTCCCCGGTCGCTGAGTCGCGTCTCCTGCACACCGGAAGCGCTGCGGAGCGCTCCACCGATCGCCGCGCCTCGGCAACTCGGCGAGAATTTCATATATCCTTGTCTGACAGACGCGTATATACGGAGGGGCAATGACCAAGAGACTCATCGACATCGATGATGCCGTCCTGCGCGCCGCGCGCGAAGCGGGCGGCTTCGCGACGATCAAGGACACGGTGGCTGCCGGACTCCGAGAGCTCGCGGCAGCCGAGGCGCGGCGACGCGAAGTGCTGCGGCTCGAGTCCGGATACCTGGCGCAACTCGGCCACCCGGCGACCCGTGAGGCGGCGTGGCGGTAGTCGCCCGGTACCTCGTCGACACGAGCGCCGCGGCGCGGGCCGCGCATCCCGCGGTGGCAGGCAGGCTCTCGCCCCTCGTGGGCGCCGGCCTCGTCGCGACCTGCGCTCCCCTCGACTTCGAGGCGCTCTACAGCGCGCGTTCGCCCGCGCAGTACGACGAGGTGCGTGCCGATCGCGCGCTCGCATACGAGTACGTGCCGACCTACGACGAGGACTGGCACAGCGCCCTCGAGATCCAGTCTCGCCTCGCCCGGACGGGGCAGCATCGGTCGGTGGGGATGCCGGACCTCCTCGTCGCCGTCGTGGCCGCCCGTGAACGCCTCACCGTGCTCCACTACGACCGGGACTTCGACACGATCGCCTCGATCACCGGCCAGCCGACGGAGTGGGTCGTGCCCGCAGGCACCGCCTGAGATATGCGCGCTCAGCCGCGATCGCGCAGCCGCACGCTGCGGTTCTGGCCGTCCTCGCGCATCTCGGCGACGGCATCCCGCGACCGCACGAACTCCGTGAACGACTTGAAGCCGAGGGTCTTCTCGTCGAAGGAGCTCTCGAGTCGCTTCATCTGCGACTTGACGGCGGATGCCGCGAGCCAGTCGTCCACGTCGTCGCGCCGCCGCCCGACCTTCAGCGCCCGTTCGAGCAGCGCCGTCGCCTCGGCCTGCGGGTCCTTCGGGGGCGCCTCGGGCACGTCGGCCTCGACGACCGGGGGAGCCGACTCGATGCCGGGCAGGTCGGCGTAGTACGAGAACTCGTCGACCGAGTTCTTGAAGGCCTGGCTCGTCGAACCCGTGACACCCACGGCGACGACGGTGCGGCCGAGCCGGCGCACGTTCTGGGCGAGCGGGATGTAGTCGGAGTCGCCCGCGACGATGAGCACGTGGGTGATGTCGGGCAACCGGAACAGGTCTTCCATGACATCGATCGAGAGGCGGATGTCGGCGCCGTTCTTCGATCCCGACGTCGGGAACATCTGCACGAGGTCCACCGCGCGCTCGACGAGCTGGGAGCGGTAGCGCGAGTTCGCCGGCGCCGACCAGTCCGCGTAGGCACGGCTGAGGGCGAGGGTGCCGAAGGAGCTCGCGAAGTCGAGGATCGCGCCCAGGTCGACCCTCGCGGCGTCCAGCTTCTCGGCCGTCTTGCCGGTCGCGTTCTTCGCCTTCTCCTTGATGAAGGTGCCGCGCCCGTGCACGTGGTCGTACTGCGAGATCACGATGTTGTCGAAATCGATGTAGACGGCGACGCGGGCATCCGGGAATTCGGCCATGGGGCCAGTCTGGCCCATAGGGTGGCTCGGGCCACACCCGCCGGGCGCTTCGGGACGCATCGTGGTCGTTTCGTCGGGGGTGCGTCGTAGCGTGGCACCTGTGCCGGAGCCGGTCGATGCGTGGTGGCGCCGCCGCCAGTTCTCGCGCGGCGCCGCGATCCCGTACGCCGTCGGCGAATACCGCGAGCAGTGGCAGCAGTACCCCGTGCTCGTGCGCCAGTTCCACCCCGACCTCAACGGCGGCATCACGCTGAGCCAGGTGCCGCCCGCTGCGGACGTCTGGCTGCTGTGGCAGTGCGACGCCGGCCACCGCTTCGTCGCGACCCCGTTCGAGCAGCGGCAGCGTCCGGGGCGCTCGCGGCGACGTTCCACCTGGTGCCCGGAGTGCGCTGCGGGGGCCGGCGGCGGTGCGCCCGTTCGACGTGCGCGGCGCCTGTGTGCGCGCTCGGAGGCATCC
>JBAQPI010000324.1:0-2580 GCA_049305635.1 Rhodoglobus sp.
CTAACCCGGGAACGCCAGGATGTCGAACCAACACGGCGCGTTCGTGTACCCCGGATCAGCTCGGTGGATAGAGGAAATCGTCGACCGCGGTGATGGGGATGACGCGCTGGCTGTACACGTGGGAGAAGTTGCGGTTGTACTCCTCGATGACCACCGTGCCGTCCGCGTTGACCGTCTTCACGTAGGCGACGTGGTTGTTCGGGAACCACGCGACGGCGCCCACGACGGGCGTGTCGGAGATCGTCCAGCCGTGCTGCTGCCAGGCGTAGCGCCACTGCGAGGCGTTGCCGCCGGTGGGCGTGAGCGTCGACCAGACCCACTTGAACGGGGCCGCGTAGTAGCCCTGGTCGCGGTTGAGGCGCCAGGCGACGAAGTCCACGCACTCCCGGTAGAAGTAGTTGAGCGGGGAGAGCCCGCCGCCCTGCCCTGAGGTCAGCTCGTAGGGCCAGGGGTAGTCGTCGCCGAGTTCGCGGGCGCCCGAGGCCAGGTACTCGGCGTTGTTCGCGGCACGCAGGGCATCCTTCGACATCTGCGCGAGCTGTTCCGGGGTCGTCGCGCGGTAGCCGTCGCGCGCGGCGCTCAGGGCCGTCGCGTCACCGGCGATCACGAGCGACTGCACGTCGAGGTCGGCCACGTCGGCGGTCTGCGTCGTGCTGAGGGCGTAGGCGGGCAGCCCGGCGACGACGAACATGCCGCCGACCATGCCCATCGTCAGCAGCACGCTCAGGGGGTTCTTGCGCTGCGCCTTGGGGGTGGATGCCCGCACGGCCTTCGCGACCGCCCTGCGATCCTTCGCCGAGCGCGACAGTCGCTTGCGGTCGCCGGCGGACCGCGCGGCGGCCTTCGTGAGGCGCTTGGGCGCGGCTTGGGGAGTGCGCTGGCGCCGTGAGCCCGACTCCGCCTCGCGGGCGGCGCGGCGCGAGGCGTGCACCTGGCCGGGCTGCGCCGGGGTCGAGGCGGCGAACCGGAAGTCGAAGAGGTCATCCAGATCGTCGGATGGCTGCTGATCGACCAAGGCGAAGGCTTCCTTCTCGGGTTGCGGGACTCATCGAGGCTACGCGAGCGCGGGCGCCGTGGCCAATGGTCACAGCGAGGTAACAGTCTAGGCGGCCGGGGCCAGGTACTCCTCCCAGTCCGGCAGCGCGCGTTCGACGCCGCGCACGAGCCAACTCGTGCCGTGCGGCGGGCGCGGTGTCATCCGCAGGTTCCAGCTCATCTCCGCGGGGGTGCGGTCGCCCTTGAGGTTGTTGCAGCGCAGGCAGCAGGCGACCAGGTTCTCCCAGCTGTCCTTGCCCCCGCGCGAACGGGGCAGCACGTGGTCGATCGTGTTCGCGGTGCCGCCGCAGTACCCGCAGCGGTGGTTGTCGCGGCGCAGCACCCCGCGCCGTGAGACGGGCACGTGGCGACCGGAGGGGATGCGCACGTAGTTGCGCAGGATGATCACCGAGGGGCGCTCCCACGACCCCGTCGCTGCCCAGACCGGATGCTCGGCATCCGCGGCGACGATGGTCGCCTTCTGGTTCATCACGAGCACGATCGCCCGCTTGAAGGACACCACGGCGAGGGGCTCGTACCCCGCGTTCAAGACCAGCGTGCGCATTCGCGTTCCTCTCGAAAGAGCCTGCACGGCTTGCAGGCGTTCGACTCCCCTGGCTTCCAGCGGGTGGGAGGGTGCAGAAAACACGAAAGGCACTGTCGGATGACAGTGCCTCAGTGTCCGGATGCGCGCGCGAGCACGCTTCCGCGACTGCTGTGACGTATGCGGAACTGGGCGCGCGCATCCACGGTTTGGATGCTGCACCTGCCCGACATATCGACTCCCGATCCACTCGTGGATTCCAAGGGCTTCAGGGTAACCCACTTTGCCGGTGCGAACGCGCGGCGGCACGCATGCGTTCACGCGCCGTTAACGCCGCTCGCCGCCGCGGAGCTCAGAAATCGAGCACCAGGTCGGGCGTGCGGGCGCGGGAGACGCACGGATACATGATGTGCAGCGCATCCTTCTGGGCGTCGTCCATCACCGAGTCGAGGTGCTCCGGGGTGCCGGCGATCACGCGCACCTCGCACGAGCCGCACACCCCCTTCCGGCAGGAGCCGAGCACGGGAATCCCGCTGCGCTCCAGCACCTCGAGCACGCTCTCCCCGGCACCGACGGTGAGTTGGAGGGGGCTGCGGCTGAAGCTCAGCCGCAGCTCGTGATCGGGCGTGCTCGCCGTGCGCTCCACGGGCACGAAGCGCTCCAGATGCAGCCGGTCCGGCGGCACGGCGGCGGCCACGGCGGTCATGAGCGACTCAGGCCCGCAGCAGTACACCTCGGTGGTCTCCGGCGTCGACAGTCGCGAGAAGTCGAGGGGCCCGGCGTTCTCGTCGGCGGCGTGCACGAGCACCCGTCCGGGGTAGCGCTCGTCGAGCTCGCGCGCGAAGGCCATCGCCGCCCTGCTGCGACCCACGTGGATGAGCCGCCACTCGCGCGGCGCCGGAAGCGACTCGATCATCGCCTTGATGGGGGTGATGCCGATGCCGCCCGCGATGAACAGGTACTCCCGCGCGGGCTCGAGCTCGAAGTGGTTGAGCGGGCCG
>JBAQPI010000325.1:0-3347 GCA_049305635.1 Rhodoglobus sp.
CCAACGCGCTGTACCGCGACAACGCCGTCGTGCTCGGCCGGGAGGGCGACGGCGCCGTGCTCGGCGAGGCCGCCGCGTGGCAGCTCGCGCGCGAGACGGTGCGCCGCAGCGCGGATGCCCGGCTCCCCGACCTCGGCAAGGCCCTCGACCCCGTCACCCGCGCCGTGCTCGGGGTCTCGCGCGGCATCGCCGAGAACGCGATCGATGACCCGGAGGCGGTGCGCGCCTACGCGGCCCGCTTCGCGGCGCTCACCGAGCTGCCGCCCGGCGGCCGCGGCGCCTACGCGGAGGTCGAGCGCTGGGCGGAGACCGTCGGCGGGCTCGAGGTGCTCATCGACCTCGCGGCCGAGTACGAGCGCGCCAAGGCCGCGCGCGGACTCGTGGAGTACTCCGACCAGGTCGCGCTCGCGCTGCGGATCGTGCGCAAGCGCCCCGAGGTCGCCGCGGGGGAGCGGGCGCGGTTCCGCGTCGTGCTGCTCGACGAGTACCAGGACACCTCGGTCGTGCAGACCTGGCTGCTCGCGGCGCTGTTCGGCGGGCATCCGGTGATGGCGGTCGGCGACCCCAACCAGTCCATCTACGGGTGGCGCGGGGCGAGCGCGTCCAACCTCGACGATTTCGGCCGGGCGTTTCAGGCCCGGGCGCGGTACTCGCTGTCGACGAGCTGGCGCAACGGCCGGCGCATCCTCGACGCGGCGAACGCTCTCGTCGCACCGCTGAACGGCCGGGTCGCCGTGGACCGGCTCGAGCCCGCGCCGACGGCGAGCGAGCTGCCCGTCGACCTCGCCTTCCCCGAGACGGTGACCGAGGAGGCGGATGCCGCGGCCGACTGGCTGCAGCAGCGACTGGCCCGCGGCACCCCGTCCGCGGCCATGCTGTTGCGCACCCGCAAGACCCAGGGCATCTTCCTGGACGCGCTGCGCAGGCGCGGCATCCCCTTCCACGTGCTCGGCATCGGCGGCCTGCTCGCCGAACCGGAGATCGCCGACCTGGTGTGCGCCCTGCAGGTCGTGCACGACCCCTCGGCCGGCCTCGAGCTGCTGCGCCTGCTCGCGGGATCGCGCTGGCGGCTCGGCGTGCGCGACCTGCACGCGCTCAACCGGCTCGCATCCTGGCTGCGCGACCGGGACTACGCGCAGCAGCCGTATCAGGACGACGTGCGCGACAGGCTGCGCGCCTCGGTCGCGGAGGGCGAGGGCGGCTCGATCGTCGACGCCCTCGACTTCATCGCGACCGCGACGCCCGGGCACTCGAAGCTCTCCGACTTCACCGCGCTCGGCATCGAGCGGCTCCGCGACGCGGGCAGCACCTTCGCGAGGCTGCGCCGGCGCGGCGGGCTCGACCTGCCCGACTTCGTCGCCCTCGTGCTGCAGGAGCTGCGCCTGGACATCGAGGTCGCCGCCAACGAGTTCCGGCCGCTCGGCGCCTCCACGATCGACGCCTTCTTCGACGCGATCGGCGGCTATCTCGCGCTCGCCGAGGTCGCCACCCTCGGCGGCTTCCTCTCCTGGCTCAAGGAGGCCGAGCTGCGCGAGGACCTGTCCCCGCGCCCGGAGGACCCGGAGCCGGGCACCGTGCAGGTGCTCACCATCCACGGCGCGAAGGGCCTCGAGTGGGATCTCGTCGTCGTGCCGCGCCTGGTCGAGGACGAGCTGCCCGGCAGGCCCGTGGAGGGCGGCTACCAGGGATGGCTCGGCTTCGGCCAGCTGCCGTGGGCCTTCCGCGGGGATGCCGCCGAACTGCCCGTGTTCGGCTGGGAGTCGGCGGTCAGCCGCAAGGAGCTCATCGACGAGCAGAAGCGCTTCCGCGAGGCCGTGCGCGAGCACCTGCTCGAGGAGGAGCGCCGGCTCGCCTACGTCGCCGTCACCCGGGCCCGGCACGCGCTGCTGCTGTCGGGCTCGTTCTGGGCCACGCAGGTGAGCCCGCGGGAGCCGAGCCGGTTCCTGCGCGACCTCGAGGCCGCGGGCGTGCTCGCGGGCGTGCCGGCGGCGAGCACCGTGGAGCAGAACCCGATGGGGCAGAACCTGGAACGCGTGCTGTGGCCGTTCGACCCGCTCGGGCGGCGTCGGGCGGCGGTGGAGGCGGCGGCGGAGGCCGTGCGGTCCGCCCGGCCGCGGGTGGCCGGTCCGTGGGCGCGCGAACTCGAGCTCCTGCTCGAGGAACGGCGCAGGCGGCTCGGCGCGAGCGGACTCGTCGCGATGCCGGCGCGGGTTCCGGCATCCCGGTTCAAGGACTTCGTCGGCGATCCGGCGGCCCTCGCCTCGGCACTGCGCCGGCCCATGCCCGAGCGCCCGTACCGCGCGACGCAACTGGGCACGCTGTTCCACTCCTGGGTCGAGGAGCGCTATTCCGGCGGCGACGAGCTCGACACCCTGCCGACCGAGACGGATGGCGACGATCTCGTGCCCGACGAGGCCCTCGAGACGCTCAAGGCCACCTTCGAGCGCTCGCCGTGGGCCTCGCGTCGGCCCGTGGACGTCGAGTGCGAGATCCACCTGCCCTTCGCCGGTCGCATCGTGATCTGCAAGATCGACGCCGTGTATTCCGAGGGCGACCGCTTCGAGATCGTCGACTGGAAGACCGGCAAGGCGCCGAGCGGGGCGAAGGACCTCGAGGAGCGTCAACTGCAGCTCGCCCTCTACCGGCTCGCCTATGCCCGCTGGAAGGGCATCGAGCCCGAGCGCATCGACGCCGTGTTCTACTTCGTCGCCGACGACCAGGTCATCCGACCGCAGCGGCTGTTCGACGAGGGGGAACTGCTCGAACGCTGGGAGGCGGCCTTCGCGCCATCGTGAGCGCCGCGAGACGCCACTGCCCCGAGGCCCCGTAGCGGCTCAGACGGCGCGCTCGCTGCGGGCCAGCAGCGCCTCGACCTCGTCGACGGTCGCCGTGGGCATGGTCTGCGCGCCGAGCGGGTTCATCACGTCGCTGCGCATGCGGTCCACCAGGCCCGTGAGCATCTCCACGGCGTCGTCGACGATCTCGGTGCTGCGCGTCTCGGTGCCGTGCAGCAGCCACTTGGCGACCTCGAGCTCCGCATAGAGCATCGCGCGCTTCCGCAACTGGCGGTCGCCGACACCGCGCACGGCCGCGTAGGCGTCGAACACGCCATCGACGACCGCCTGCACGCCGCTCGCGAGCACCCACTGCAGGTCACGGGCCGGGTCGCCGACCCGCAGCTCCTGCCAGCCCAGCAGGCCCGTCACGGCACCGTCGGCGAACAGGAAGGAGTCGCTGCCGAGCGCGCCGTTGACGACGACGGGCTGGAACTGCCAGAGCCGCGCGTCCTCCATGGCCTGCTCCCAGCGGCCGATGAGGGCCGCAGGCACGAGTCCCGTCGCGGCCGC
>JBAQPI010000326.1:0-5512 GCA_049305635.1 Rhodoglobus sp.
GCAGCATCCGGATCGGCCAGCTCGTCAGCGCGATGCGTCACCTCGATCGCGGCCTCGAGATCGCGGAGCTCGCCGTGCGACACCGCAGGGCCGGTGTGGTCGGCTTCGACATCGCCGGTCCGGAGGCAGGGTTCCCCGCCGGACGCATGCACGAGGCCTTCGACTACCTCGCGGCGGCCTTCCTGCCGCGCACCGTGCACGCCGGCGAGGCGGACGGTCTCGAGAGCATCCGCGGCGCCCTCATCGACGGTCGTGCGCTGCGCCTCGGCCACGGCGTGCGCGTGGCCGAGGACATCACCGTCGAGAGCGAGGACGAGCAGAACAGCTACGTGACCCTCGGCCCCGTCGCGCAGTGGGTCAAGGACCGCGAGATCGCGCTCGAGCTGAGCCCGACCTCCAACGTCGACACGAAGGCCTTCGCCCAGTGGGGCGAGGAGCTCATCGACCACCCCTTCGACCTGCTCTACCAGCTCGGCTTCCGGGTGACCGTCAACACCGACAACCGGCTCATGAGCCGCACGAGCCTGAGTCGCGAGCTCTCCCTGCTCGCCGAGACCTTCGGCTACGACCTCACCGATCTCGCGGTGTTCCAGCTCAACGCCGCCGCCTCCGCCTTCCTGCCCCTCGAGGATCGCGAGGAGCTCGCGGACGTCATCACGGCCGGGTTCGAGGCGGCTTGACGATGCGTCGGCGCTCCTGCCACTAGCATCGAGAGGATGCCCGGTATCGAGATGTCGTTCCATGGCCGCGACCTGCGGCTCAGCGCCGAACGCTGGGATGCGACGACCCCCGCCCAGGGGACCATGCTCCTGCTGCACGGCGGCGGTCAGACCCGCCACTCCTGGGATAAGAGCGCGGCGAGGTTCGCCGCCGCGGGATGGACCACGCACACGATCGACGCGCGCGGCCACGGCGACAGCGACTGGGCACCGGACGGCGATTACGAGATGGATGCGCTCGTCGCCGACCTCCGCGCGCTCGTCGCGCAACTAGCGACCCCGGTCGTGCTGGTCGGCGCCTCGATGGGCGGGTTGACCGCCTTGATGGCTGAGGGCGAGCACCCCGGACTCGCCCGGGCGCTCGTGCTCGTGGACATCGCGCCGCGCATGGAGGCCGCCGGCATCAAGCGCATCCAGGACTTCATGAAGTCTCATCTCGGAGGCTTCTCGTCGCTCGAGGAGGTCGCCGAGGCGATCCACGCCTACACGCCCAACCGCAGGCGCAGCACGAACCTCGAGGGGCTGAAGAAGAACGTGCGCCAGCGCGAGGACGGCCGCTGGTACTGGCACTGGGACCCGAGGTTCATGGCCTCCGGCGACGAGCCCGACCGACACGTGGCGACCGCGCGGCTCGAGGCGGCCGCGCGCGGCGTGCACATCCCGACCTTGCTGGTGCGCGGCACCCAGTCCGACGTCGTGAGCGCGGAAGGCGCGAGACAGTTGCGCGAGCTCATCCCGGGCGCCCGGCTCGAGGAGGCGCACGCCGGTCACATGGTCGCCGGCGACGACAACGACGTCTTCGCGCAGCAGGTGCTGGGCTTTCTCGACGACGCACTCCGGCCTTAGGCCAGCAGCGCCCGCATCCCGGCCTCGAGCTCGGCGACCGTGGCCGCCGCCGCGGCCTGGCACTCGGCTGCCGTGCCCTCGTCGCTGAACGCGTCGAGGTACACCTTGAGCTTCGGCTCGGTGCCGCTCGGGCGCACGATCACGCGCGCCGCGCCCGCGAGGTGGTAGCGCAGGATGTCGCCGGCCGGATAGTGCTCGAAGCCCTCGATGAAGTCGTCGACTCCCTCGACCGCGACCGAGCCGATCACAGCAGGAGGGTTCGCACGCAGGCGGGTCATCGCGGCACCGATGCCGGACAGGTCCTCGAACCGCAACGAGATCTGCCCGGAGGCGAAGGCCCCGAAGCGCTCGGCGCACTCGGCGAGGCGGTCGTCGACCGTGCGGCCCTGGGCTTTGAGCTCGGAGGCCATCGAGAGGAAGTCCACCGCGGCGGAGATGCCGTCCTTGTCGCGCAGCTTCTGCGGGTCCACGAGATAGCCGAGGGCCTCCTCGTAGCCGAAGGCGAGGCCTTCGACCCGGGAGATCCACTTGAAGCCCGTGAGCGTGTCCTCGTACCGCAGGTGGTGCGCGGCCGCGATGGCCCGCAGGGCGGGCGAGGAGACGATGGATGCCGCGAGCACCCCGCCCTTCGTGCGCTCCGCCGCCCGCCAGCCCAGCAGCGTGCCCACCTCGTTGCCGCTGAGCCGCCGCCAGCCGCCGGGACCGGGGACGGCGACCGCGAGACGGTCGGCGTCCGGGTCGTTGACGATGGCGAGGTCGGCGCCCACCTCGGCGGATCGCGCGAACGTCAGGTCCATGGCGCCGGGTTCCTCCGGGTTGGGGAACGCGACCGTGGGGAACGCGGCATCCGGCTCGGCCTGCTCGGTGACGAGCACGGGCGTGCCGAAGCCCGCGGCCTCGAAGACCGCGTGCGCGGTCTCCCAGCCGACGCCGTGCATCGCCGAGTAGACGAAGGTCAGCGGCGCCGGCGCGTGGCCGAGTTCGGCGGTGCGGCGCACGTACTCGTGCACGACGGTGTCGTCGGCGACGAGGAAGTCGGTCGAACGGGGCAGGTCGGTGATCGAGCCCGCGGAGATCCGCTCGATCTGCGCCGCGATGAGGCCGTCGGCCGGCGGCACGATCTGCGAACCGCCGTCGAGCCCCCCGAGGTACACCTTGTAGCCGTTGTCGCGGCCCGGGTTGTGGCTCGCCGTGACCATGACGCCGGCGCTCGCGACGAAGTGCTGAACGCCGAAGGCGAGCACGGGGGTGGGCAGCGCCCGGGGCAGCAGGGTCGTGCGCACGCCCGCGCCGGCCATGACGACGGCGGTGTCGCGCGCGAAGACCTCGGAGTTCGTGCGGCCGTCGTAGCCGATCACGACGCTCGGCTCGTCGAAGCGCTCGACGAGATACGCGGCGAGACCCGCGGCCGCCTGGGTGACGAGCACGCGGTTCATGCGGTTCGGGCCGGCACCGAGCTCCCCGCGCAGGCCGGCGGTGCCGAACTCCAGGCGCGCCCGGAACCGGTCCTCGAGTGCGGCGCCGGCGCCGGGGTCACCCGACTCGGCGGCGGAGAGCAGGGCGGTCAGTTCGTCGCGGGTGGTGGCATCCGGGTCCTGGTCGCGCCACGCCCGCGCCCGCTCGATCACGCTCACAGCGCGGCCACGATCCTCGCCAGCAGCTCGCCGATGCGCGCCTCGGCGTCCTTGCCGGCCTGGATGACCTCTTCGTGGCTGAGCGGGCTCTTCTGGATGCCCGCCGCCAGGTTCGTCACGAGGCTCATCCCCAGGATCTCCATGCCCGCCTGCCGGGCCGCGATGGCCTCGAGGGCGGTGGACATCCCGACGAGGTGCCCGCCGATGGCCTTCGCCATCTGCACCTCGGCCGGCGTCTCGTAGTTGGGGCCGCGGAACTGGCAGTACACGCCCTCCTCGAGCGAGGCGTCGATGCCCCGGGCCACCTCCCGCAGCCGCGCGCTGTAGAGGTCGGTGAGGTCGACGAAGGTCGCGCCCTCGAGCGGGGATGCCGCGGTGAGGTTGATGTGGTCGCTGATGAGCACAGGCGTGCCGGGCTTCCAGTGCTCCTTGATGCCGCCCGCGCCGTTGGTGAGGATCATGGTGGATGCCCCCGCCGCGGCCGCGGTGCGCACCGAGTGCACCACGCGGCGCACGCCGTGCCCCTCGTAGTAGTGCGTGCGGGCGCCGATCACCAGCGCCCGCTTGCCGTTCGGCAGCAGCACCGAGCGCAGCGTGCCGACGTGGCCCTCGAGCGCCGGCTTGCCGAAGCCGAGGATGTCGGTCGCCGGCACCGTCGCGGTCGTCTCGCCGATCAGGTCGGCGGCCTTCGCCCAGCCCGAGCCGAGGGTCAGGGCGAGGTCGTGGCGTTCGACGCCGGTGGCCTCGGCCAGTTGTGCCGCCGCCTGGGCGGCGATCGCGAAGGGGTCTGCTGCTGGGTCGTCGAGCGGGTTCTGGAGCACCCCCCAACTCTATTCGCCATCGCTTTCTGGGAGGATTGCCACATGGCCTACGAGTTCGAACGCACGCAGCGGATCGCGGTACTCGGGGGAGGCCCGGGCGGCTACGAGGCGGCGCTGGCGGGAGCGCAGCTGGGCGCGGAGGTGACGCTCGTCGAACGCGAGGGCGTCGGCGGCTCCGCGGTGCTGACCGATGTCGTGCCGTCGAAGACGCTCATCGCCACGGCGGCTGTCACGACCGGGATCTACGAGGCCGCCGATCTGGGTGTGCAGTTCTTCGTGCGCACCGACGCCGGGCGCTCGGCGAGGCCCGAGGTGGCGGTCAACCTCGCCGCGGTCAACGCTCGGCTCTTGCGCCTCGCGCAGCAGCAGTCCGACGACATGAAGTCGCAGCTCATCGACGCGGGCGTTCGCGTCATCACGGGCGAGGGCCGGCTCGACGGTCCGCAGCGGCTCGTGGTCGCAACCGGCAAGGGCCGGAAGGCGACCGACTTCGACGAGGTCGACGCGGACACGATCGTGGTCTCGGTCGGAGCACGGCCTCGCGTGCTGCCGACGGCCGTGCCCGATGGTGAGCGCATCCTCACCTGGACGCAGCTCTACGCCCTCGACGAGGCCCCCGAGCATCTCATCGTGATCGGCTCCGGAGTCACGGGCGCCGAGTTCGCCTCCGCCTACCGCGCTCTCGGCTCGCAGGTGACCCTCGTCTCGAGCCGCGAGCAGGTGCTGCCTGGCGAGGACCAGGATGCCGCCCGCGTCATCGAGGACGTCTTCAGGCGCAACGGCATGACCGTGCTCGCCAAGTCCCGTGCCGAGTCCGTCGCCCGCACGAAGGACGGCGTCGTGGCGACCCTCGCGGACGGCCGTACCGTCGAAGGCAGCCACTGCCTCATGGCCGTCGGCTCGCTGCCCAACACCGAGCACATCGGGCTGGCCGAGGCGGGCGTGCAGCTCACGCCATCCGGGCACATCCGCGTGAACCGGGTCGCGCGCACCTCGATGCCCTCGATCTACGCCGCGGGGGACTGCTCGGATTTCCTGCCCCTGGCATCCGTCGCCTCGATGCAGGGGCGCACGGCGGTCTACCACGCGATGGGGGACGCGGTGAACCCCACCGAGTTGCGCAACGTCACCTCGAACATCTTCACGCAGCCCGAGATCGCGACCGTGGGATGGTCGCAGAAGCAGATCGAGGACGGGCTCGTCCCGGGCAGCATCCACAAGCTCGCGCTCGCCACGAATCCGCGCGCGAAGATGATGGGGATCAAGGACGGCTTCGTGAAGCTCTTCGCGAGCGTCGGCTCGGGGGCCGTGATCGGCGGCGTCATCGTCGCCCCGAACGCGTCGGAGCTCATCCTGCCGGTCTCGCTCGCCGTCGAGCACCGGATGACCGTCGATCAGCTCGCCCGCGCCTTCCCGGTCTACCCCTCGCTGAGCGGCAGCATCACGGATGCCGCCAGGGCCATGCACATCGTCAACTGAGGTCGGCCCGCCC